>NZ_JBMDKA010000018.1:0-120225 GCF_057809475.1 Flavobacterium sp. FG19
AATGAGGTATTAAAACCCCATTATTTTTTACTTACACAGTTAGTGAGACACTACCGATAAAGGTGCTGAACGCACCCTTTATCATTTTTTATTTTTCGGTTTTTGCGTCCGATATCTAACTTAAATTTGTATTAAATCGGATTTATCAATAATATTATGGTACAATAAATCATCATATACATTATCCCACTCAATGAGCTTATAATAGGCTTTCATTGCTAATTCGAATCTTACTGGAGCAACAAAGGATCTATAATACAAGTTAGACTCTTCTTCTTTTTTAGCTTTTCTTAATTTGTTACCTGCAAAGTCCTCTATGAAAACAGGTTCAGTTCCTAATTTATAAAAAGGTAATTTTATACTAGATATATTTGAAACATTATTATCAATTACAATCCAGTGTTTATGATAAAACTTTGCATCGAATGTATTGCCGAAAAACAAAATATTATCCGCTAAAATTTCTTCTGTACTTGGTCTAGACTTATATAAGCCTTCGTAAAAAATAATAGTATAAGCATCCTTTTGATGAGTACTTACAATTTGACCGTAGCATAATCTATTTTCGTTAAAATTTACTTCAAAAACATCGCCTTTTTTTAATTTCATTTTTTGTTATTTTTTTATTACATTCTTCTTATTTGATGCTCCTCCTTTAGGATTTGCTTTATTAGTTGGCCCACCTAATCTATCTAGAGCCTGTTGCTCTTTTCTATCCAAACTTGTTGGAAATTTACCATTTGTGCTACCGCGATCAATAATTGAAAATTCAAAATCGGCCTCTGGATGTGCTCTAGCATGTTCAGCTTGTCTAGAAAGATATCGTGCTTCATTTTTTACCTGCCCTACATAAGGTTTAAGACCTAAAGTTCTATCTGTTCTTAAATAAACAATACCTTCTGGACTAGGAATACTTGCCAGCATAGAAGCCATCGCCAATAATTGCTGAGGATCTGACCATTGAGTCAAAGCTTCACTGTAAGCCATTGCTAATGCATTAGCATAACTCGGATTTTGAATATAATTGATTGCCTTTTGTCTAGACCATTGCCTTGTGAATCCTCCTAAAAGATTATTCATTTCATTGACAGTCTTAAATCCGAGAATTTTAGCCTTCATGTTCTCGTTCCAATCAACCCTGTCTGACATAGACGATGGAGTTACGTTTACAAGGTCTTTGAAATCTTTTAGTTGGGAATCTGGAACAACAATTACATCATCACTTCCATCATTTGTATCTAATAGTACGTTTCCTCTTCTATCTGTATATTTAGTCGCAATTCCATTAACGTCAGATTTTTCACCAACTAAACCTTTAGGATCAACATAGATGATAGGATTATTATGAACGTACTGATAAGGAGTTTCATCATCTGCTACCTCAGCATATGGATCTACATTAAACCATCTACCTAGAGCAGGGTCATAATTTCTAAATCCATAATCGTAAACCCCAAGCCCCAGCTCGTCTTGGAGCTCCTTGCCGTTGTACTTATACTTATTCTCAACACCTGTCTTAATAGTATTATATCCTTCCTGTTTTAACCCAAACGGATAAAAATTGCTTTCTTCTTTTATGGCAAGAGTTTTATCATAGCTTAAACGAACATTCCCCAGGTGGTCTTTGTACTGGTAAATGTATTTGTAAGAACTTGCGTCAGGTTCCACATAACCCTCGGCTGTTGGGAAAAATTTCAAGACAGCATTGTCATACTGAAATCCTGCAATATAATCTGTTGTTACAGCTGGTTTACTGGTTTCGTTTACAATTTTCTGTACTTTCTGCCCGGCAGCATTGTAAAGGTAGCTAATATTGCCTGTTGAGGCAAAAGTTATTTTAGAAGGCAGGTTTAAATGGTTATAGGTAATAGCGGTGATGCTTTTATTGTTATCAGAAATCATATTCCCGTTAGCATCATAGGTATAATCGTTAACGGTATTGGCCGCACTGTCTACAAAACCTCCGGCTTTATAGGTTGTAGCATTATCCACTACTTTTACCAGCTGGTTGCTGTAGGTATTCAGATATGTATAAGCCAGATTATCAATTTGATTGGCTGCTGTTTCACTGCCCCCGTTTCTAAGCAGGCTTATGATATTTCCGTTTTTATCATAAGTCAGGGTTTCATTGTAAGAATTGGTTACGGCTGTTCCTTTTTTATAAACAGCCGTTTTTAAACGGTTTAAATTGTCATACTGATAACCATAAGCCCTTATCACACCATTATCTGAGTTTGTAGCCCAGTGGGTCTCCGAGATATTCCCGTTATACAGTGCTTTTCCTCCCGTCACAGTCGGGGTGTTGTTATACTGCAGTTTAAAAGCAAATAAATCTTTTGGATCTCCTGTTTTAGCCAGGGCATTAATATCGTTTATGGCTGTAAGCCAGCCGCGGATATTATAGGTGTAATTTACATTTTGTGCCGGAGCTGCTGCTGTATTCCCTACCTTTTTAGAAATGAGCTGTCCCAGTTCGTCATAAGTATTACTGGCCATCAGTTCTGCCGTGCCTCCATTAATCTGGTGGGTATGGGTCAGTAAACGGTCCTGCGATGAGTAAGTAAAAGTATCTTTGGTCATAAGCTCGGCAGCTGTACTTACTCTTTTATGTCTTGTTATGCTGTAGAGTGTTTTACCCGAAAAGTCCAGTTTGGTATCGGTATAAGTATAACCGCCTAAATGGTTTAGGGTATAGATCCTGACGGGTCTTGCTTTAGTATCATAAAAAGTAGCTGTAGTTTCCCCAAGTGCGGCTGTACTCAGGGTAGGCACCCTTGTCCAGGAAGCTGACGGAAGCCCTTTTATCTGCGTCGCTGTTTTTACAGTCTGTGCTTCTACAGCAGTGGGTACTGTAATGGCAGGTGTACTGGGAAAGGTATAATTGTCGTAATAAGTAACAGTCAAAAGTTTAAAGGCCGTCGGTGCCACAGCATTGGTATAATAGGCGGCAATACCGTCTATGGTTCCGCTGGTCTGTTTGCTTTCGTTAATTACAGAGGCAGTGTTCTGGGCGGTCTGCAGGGTAATCCTTCCTGCCGCTGTTGCGGCAGTTCCTGTTGACCAGCCTGTAAGAACCGGGCGGTTAAAAACATCATATTTGGTTATGATCCATCCCACGGAAGTCAGGTCAGAGAAAGGGGAATTGGCAGGCCCCGCAGCCACAACTCTGTCTAGTTTATCATACACCATAAATTCCCATTGTTTTCCAGGCAGCTTTTTTTCGACCAGACGATTGCGGCTGTCGTATTTGTACTGGTAGCACAAATCATTTAGTACAGCAGCTGTAATACTGCCGTCCGCTTTTGGCGGTACTACATAGGTAAGGTTTCCGTAAATATCATAAACATAATAGGTGTCGTGTTTTACTGCAGCATCGTAAGTTCTTTTTAAGACAACCTGTCCTTCTTTGTTTTTAAATTCAACGGTTGATCCTGCTGATTCTACAGGTACAGCAGCCGTATTTTCGTCATAAGTGATGGTTTTATAAAGCTGTCCGGCTGCATAGTAGCCGCTGTTTACAAAAGCGATATTATACAGTCCGGAAGCAGCACTCCATGTGGTGGTGGCAGTAAAGAGTTTTACTTCATTGGCTGTATTGGTCTGATAGTCTATTTTTATTTCATGTCCCGAGCCTGACTTCCAGTCATTACCCGGAGCTGCTTGTTTCAGGACACGGTTCAGCGGAGAAGCTTCGAGTTCTTTGCGGCTGAAAGGGGTTGTCGTGGCTTCCAGTGCCGGGTTTCCGTTAACGGTGCTGTTTGGGCTGCCGTAATAGGACAGGACTTTGGTTTTGGCGGCAGCATCAAACCCCATAGTAGTGGTTTCGGCTTTAAAAGGCAGGTATTCTTCGACCTGTCTTCCAAAACCGTCATATTCAATATGGGTAATAATGTCTTTTCCGGATTTGGACTGCTGCCAGTCAATTTTCTGGATGGGTCTTCCCAGTCCGTCAAAATAAGTCACGGTCTGGGCGGCCTGAGAGATTGTAGGGGCTGTTATCTTAACAGTAGTCGGGGTTTTATAGGTAATCGTTTTAATGTAATTTTCGGTCTGGGTCTGGCTGTTTACCATAACAGGAAACAAGACCAGAAGGAATTGGATTAGTTTTTTCATGGCGGTTATTTTTTATGGCTTGTAATTGTATTGGTTTTCGGAAAGGATCTTTCCTTCGCTGTCTTTTACAAATTCGAGTCTTCCAAAAGAGTCATAGGTATAAGTTATTTTATCTCCTTTAGGATCGGTAATGGTGCTTACCCCAACCAATGGGATATAGGTATAGGTGGTTACCATGGCATTAGGCAGTGCGGTTCTTAAATTGTTTAAAGCGGTGAGCAAACTGGCTTCGGTTCCGGTATTGGAAATATTCTGGAGGCTGGCGACATACGAAACAACTTCGCTGTAAGCCGCATTTTCGATCTTGGCAATAGGCTGGGTTTTGTTGTAGCCCCAGATTATGGAAACTGGAAGTCCGTTTTCAAGAGAATACTCCAGAACATTTCCATTTCCGAGTGTAATTCCGCCGACTACATCAGTATCATATAATGTAAAGTTTAGTTTTCGGTTTTCATTGTTAAAAGGGAAGGTTTCAACCAGCCCTTTAGAAGAATGAATCTCTCTTGGCAGAAGCAGATTACCAGTCAAAGTATTCTGTTCATATTTAGTTAATGACTCTGATGTTTGTACATTATTGATAAAAGTTTCGGTTTTGATTGGTTTGTCAATTTTGTTTAGGTTTATTAATCCCTGCATTTCGGTTGTTTGTCCTGTAGAAACTAAATCATGAGGATAACTTAACTGGGTTTTTAATGTTTCATTTTTACTGTTTACAGTTTCTGTTTTGGTTAGTTGATAATGAAGCGGGTTTTCGTAGCTGTAAGTAGTTACTTTCTGATTTGTTGGATTCTCATTATTATCATAATCTGTCTCAATAGTACTCATTATTACTTTTTTGCCTTGCGAGGTTCTTCCCATTGCATAATAAAACTGGCCTGAGTAATAATCGCTGCTTTGATTGTAAGGTACAGCAAATGAAAGAGGATAGCTTCCGGGATTTTGTTGTGATGGGAAATTGTTAAATACCACATTGTAAGGAAGAGTTGATTGCTTTAATACAGTGTATTGATTCACAACACTTTTGATTATTTTGAATGTGTTTGGTTCAGTGCCATTTTTATAAGTGTTAGTTCTAAGTAAAGAACCTTGGTTCCATAGGTCATTTTTATAAAAAGCAAACGTATTTAAAAGATTTAGAGTAGCACCTATATTAAAAGAAAGCATAGTATTAAAAGCGGGATTTTTAAATATAGTTGGTAAGTTTACGCCTGAAAAATCAAAAAGGCGTGTTACAGGTATATTTTCGTAATAGTATTCTGTTTTACCATTTTTCTGTGTATCATTGTTTGAATCTATTTCAGTGACCTTCCCATAAGTTATTGCTGGAGAACCTCCCATATTATTGTCAAAGACTGAAGAAGTTGAGAAAATTGGTACAGCATCACTTTGTCTGTTGTCCTCAAATACACCTCTTACATAACTTCCGTTACCTTGTTCAACGAGTACATTTTCATTTTCATATTTGTAAAGTTTTGTAAAAACAGGGTTAGAATTTTTTCCATCATAATTTTTAATAGATGCTATACGTAAGCCGCCTACTAATTTGGCTACTAGAGATGTTTCGGATCCTGCTCTTTCCTGCCAAGATGCGCTAATATTGGTTATTGGACATCCATAAGCTGTTACTTGACCAGAACGGTATTCATATGCACTTAGTGTATGCGTGGACGTTCCAAAGTCTGCAGCAAATGTAACGGTTTGCCCAGGAAATTTTCCGCCCGAATATAAAGGCCTGTTATAGGTTGTACCATCATATACAACTCTTGTCGTTCCTCCAGATTCTTGAGTTGCTTCCGTGAAAGTATATGATATTGTTCCACTTCCAGAAATATAAGTTGGTCCAGGAGTAAATGTGATAGTTTTAGAAGAAGGACCACCTTGTATAGTGCAATTTAATCCCCATGCAGCTGCAGTCTCTGATCTATAATTTATAATTGGAGTTGTTACATTTTGAAAATATCTGTTAGACTCATATTCAAAAATAGAATAGCCGCCTTCCGGATATGTAATTTTTTTTAAAATTCCGGATTTCATTAAAGTTTCATCAGCAGATCTATTTCCATTTCCAACTGTACATGTTGCATTTGAGTTACCACCATTTGATAAACGTGATACTGGTGTTGGGGGTGATAAACTCCCCATATTTCCATTTATATATCCCCAAAAATCTTTTCGTGTAGTACCTCTTTCAGGTAACGGAGTGGCATCGTATTCAAAAGTATGTTTTACATTAAGGATATTGTTCGTAATGTGGTTTAGTTTTAATGATTTGTTTCTGCTGTTTTTATTTCTTACATTATTATAGCTATTTTCTTGCCCAGATTCAGGGTTGGTTATATTTCCTCCAGATCTATAATAGTAACTGTAATTAAAGCTATATTCCTGAATTAAAGTTTTTACAGCATTTCTTAAACTGTATACACTTATTTTATCTAATTTAAAATCATCGGCCAGGTCCTCTCGGTTTTGTGTTGAAGAAAACTCTATAATTCCATTATTAAAATTTATAGAGGTTAAATATTGTTTGTTTGAGCTGTTAATTCCTGATCTCCCAGGGTAGATTGATTTTAGAGTGACTAAACATTGAGAGGTGACACTGCTTCCTAATTGTTCTCCAATAATTATATCATAATCATTTACATTATCTAAAGACTTATATTTAAAATAGATAATATCATAAGGGCTTTTGCTGTTTGCTGGAATAATTTCGGTTAAATGCCAAGTAGAAATATAATTTTTGGGAATGCCAGTAAGACTATTATGAGCCATTTCATAAGCATTATACCCATTTATATCACTTCCAAATCTATAAATAGTTCCATCATCTTTTGTTATTTCGATTGAGGGAGTATTTGTTAATAGTTTATTATTAACCGAAGAGGTTTTTACAATTGTATTTTGAAGATCTCTAAAAACTGCTTTGTTATCTACAAAATAAAATGTTCCAGATAGCCCGGGCGCATTTACTATAAATTCATCATAGGCTGTATCTACATTTTCACTGCGAAACGAGTCATATAAAATGCGATAATTAGCATCTGTAAAGGCAAGGTTTGTAAGATCTGGCACTACACCAACATCTGGTATTCCTTTTACATTTCTCACAATTGCTCCGCCTGCATTTAAATTCCAGCCTAGACCAACCCAAGAGGCCAAATCGTTTAATTGTATTCCTGAAGTATTGTAACTAACATCTATGGGGACAGTTAAATCTTTAGTTTTAATGGTATAAAGTGGAATACTAATGTTGATTTTCCCCGTTGAATAGTCTACTGGAAATAAACCCTGCTTAGCAAATGAAGCAGCGTTTGGACTAACAGGAAAATAATTTGGTACATCTTTAGTAACCTGAGAAAAAATTGCGGTTGGTAAAAACGATGCAATCAGCAGTATTCGTTTCAAAAAAGTAAACTTAGACATAATTAAAAAAGGCTTGTTATAAATAATTAACTTTTGTAAGAAAATACAAGTATAAATTAATTTTTTGTTAAAATTACAATTACATGAAAATAAATATTAATAATAAAAAGCTTATTTTTTTATGATGTACTTTTTTATCTGGATATTTTGACTAAATTTTAAGCCTGTTTTTGTTAGAATTAATCGTGCAGTTAATTCTCTTCATAAAGTTTTAATGGAGAGAAAAAAAATGGGGAATATTTATCTAATATTGAAAAAAAGAAAATATTTATTCTGAAAAAACTACAAATGAGTTTTTCAGAATAAATAAAAAAAGTCAAAGGCTTAGAGATTATCTCGATAACCAACGCAAAGATTTCGTGCTATTTGGTCGTTTTTTTCTAAATTTAGAATAATTAATTTAGAGTAGAGAAAAAAGAATTTTTAAAATATAAAAAACAGCCGGAAGAATAAATCTTCCGGCCAAAACAAAATAAATATATATTCAGCCTTTTTTTATTTCAATCCGTTAACCGAAACATTTACGGTTCCGTTTATTTTTATAAAGGCAATAATAGCCTGATTGGTAAGCTGTATTTTGTCGAACTGGATATCTTCCATTTTTCCGTTTACAAAAACACCGGGCATAGGAGAGTAGTTTTTAAGATAAGCAGCCATATTTTTTTTGCCTTCGTCTAAATTGGCCTGTATAGAATAACGGCAGCTTTCTTCCATTTTTCTTAAAACATATCCTTGTGCCAGCCAGTTGGCAGTTCGCATTAATTTGCTTTTAGTATCCAGTACATAATCCAGTTTGTCAAAATAAATTTCTTTCGTCTGCGGGTTGTATTGCGGGAACCCATTTAAGTAAAGTGTTCCGTTTATAGATCCTAATACATCCAGGGCAATAACCATTTTGCCGTTTTTATGCCAGATCGAAACATTTTTAACAGTGACTTTTTTGCTTCCGGAACCAAATTCCTGACCTGCAAAATTCTTTGTCATAATTTTGGATGCCTCCACATAACTTGAAATAGCAGCTATATTGGCCGAGATTTGATTCGGGATTTTGGTTACCGGTTTTAAAACAATTTTATTGGCATTAAACTTCGATTCCGGCTGCTTGCCCACGATAGTTTCCATATTACACTTCATTCCCATTTCCATTAAAAAAGAATCATTTTTAAGTTTGGCATTGGTGGAGTAAATTTCGACAGGAACAATTCTCAGCCAGCTTTCATAAGTGTCGCTCATTTGAAACGGAGTACATATTTTCTCCAGAGCAGATAAAACATTCGGTTTAAAATCCATGGATTTTTCTATGGCTTCGTCGATCTTGTGTTCCAGTTTCGATTTAAAAATAGAAATGGCCGGATTAATCAGATACGTAATCGGCATGTTTTTTCCAAAAACGGTCATCGTAGGGCTTTCGCTCCAGTCCAGAGATTTGAATTCGGTTTTAGTGCTTAATTTCCAGTTCGTCAGAGCTACATCGCTGGATAAGGTTATGACACCGTTTAAGTTAAATTCACGTGTATCGTAAAGTTCAACGCCTAATTTTTTTGTTCCTATTCGGTATTTGATATTGGCTTTTAAAGGCAGGATGGTTTTAATTTTTTTATCCGGGCTGTTAGGATCGTTTAGAATTTTAATAGGAGCCTGTTTCCATATTTTCATTTCTATATCGTCATCCTCAATATTGTTGTCTTCGTAAATTACTCCGTTTAAAAGAGCATTAGTCTGATTTTCAATATCGTTGAGTTTAACGGTAATAGGCAGATTAATAAAAGACGGACTGGCATCATAAACCAGCGGACTGGCATCATCCGGCTCCGGTTTTAAAGTTTCTAATTTTTGAGAAGTCGAACAGCCTGCCAGCGTGACAATTGCCGTAAATAAAGAGATTGTAGAGGAAAATTTCATAATTGATGATTTTCTTAAGTGAAGCAAAATTAAGAAAACAATTAAATTATCTTAAAAAACTGTAACATTTGATAATCATTACCGTCTTATTTAAATAGTGTAGTAAAATTATTAACGTTTTATTATCATAAATTACTTATAAAAAATATTATTATTGTTTAAAAAATTTAACAATACCATGATCGAAATCAAAGATTTACACAAATCCTATAAAATGGGAAATTCACAGTTGCATGTGTTGAAAGGGATCAATTTTAATATTGCAGAAGGAGAATTAGTAGCGATTATGGGATCATCGGGATCAGGAAAATCAACTCTTCTGAATATTCTGGGCATTCTTGATGAAGCCGATTCCGGCAGTTATATTTTAGACAAAACACCCATTAAAAAATTAAATGAAACCCTGGCTTCCAAATACAGAAATAAATTTTTAGGGTTTGTTTTCCAGTCATTTAACTTAATAAATTACAAATCGGCATTAGATAACGTTGCCATGCCTTTATACTATCAGGGTGTAAAAAGAAAAGAACGTTATGAAATTGCGATGAAATACCTTGAAAAAGTGGGATTGGGCTCTCACTCACACCATTTGCCAAACGAACTTTCGGGTGGACAAAAACAACGTGTTGCCATAGCAAGGGCATTGGCTTCGAACCCAAAAGTTTTGCTGGCCGATGAACCTACCGGAGCTTTAGATACAAAAACTTCTTATGAAGTTATGGAACTTATACAAGGAATTAACGATGAAGGTAAAACTATTCTAATCGTTACACACGAACCCGATATTGCCGCCATGTGCAAAAGAAATGTGGTCCTGAAAGACGGATTAATTATCGATGATAAAATAGTAGAACAAGTTAGAGCTTCCTCTTATGTTTAATATCGAGCGCTGGCAGGAAATATTTGAAGCCATTTCAAAGAACCGACTCCGAACATTCCTTACCGGAATTTCAGTAGCCTCCGGAATTTTTATTCTGGTAATTCTGCTTGGAGCCGGAAAAGGACTTCAAAATGGGATTGAAAAGCAGTTTGAACGTGATGCAGCCGGAATTATTGAGGTTTGGTCGGGTACAACAACAAAAGAGTATAAAGGTCTGAATCCGGGAAGACAGGTTCAGTTTAGAAATAGTGATTATAATCAATCCATTCAGAAGTTTGATGATAAACTGGAATTAAAAGCTTCGACATATAATTTTTGGGGAGCCCAATTTGCTTATGGAAAAGAATCCGGTAATTATCAGTACAGAGGAGTAGAACCCGATTATGGCGGAATAGAGAACCTTACTATAGTTCAGGGACGATATGTAAATCGTAAAGATTTAGAGAACAACGAAAAAGTCGCGACAATTGGAATGAAAATAAAAACAGATTTATTTAAAGACAAAGAAGCACTTGGAGAAGAAATTCTAATCAATAATATCAATTTTAAAGTAATCGGAATTTTTACAGATCCGGGAGGAGAAAGAGAGGAAGCCAGAGCCTATCTGCCTTTGACTACGGTACAAAGAACATTTGGCGGCGGAGATAAAATCAGCAATTTGTTTTTTACTTTAAAGAAAACAAACAATTATGATGAAGCTTTGGCACAGTCCGAAAAATTTACACAGGATTTAAAAGATCTGCTAAAAAGTAAAAATATGGTAGCTCCCGAAGATGACAGTGGTGTTGGAGTGTATAATTCGGTAAAAGATGCCAAACAGTTTTACGATTTAAATCTATATATCCGTTTATTTTTCTGGTGGGTAGGAATTTTTACCATTATAGCCGGAGTAGTGGGAGTAAGTAATATAATGCTGATTATAGTAAAAGAAAGAACAAAAGAAATAGGAATCAGAAAGGCGCTGGGAGCTTCTCCTTTTTCTATTATTTCAATGATCCTGCATGAATCAATATTTATTACCACAATCTCGGGATTTACAGGTTTACTGGCTAGTTTATTATTGCTGGAGTTTGTTGGTCCTATGGTACAGAGTGAGTATTTCAGAAACCCTGAAGTAGATTTCAGTGTAGCTTTGACAACACTTTTTCTGCTTGTGTTTGCAGGTGCTGTTGCTGGTTTTTTCCCCGCTTACAGAGCTGCTAAAATTAAACCTATTGTAGCACTTAGAGATGAATAATTATGTTTAGTAAAGATAATTGGGACGAAATTTTACAGGCTTTAACGGCTAATCCTTTCAGGACCATTCTGACTGCTTTTGGTGTTTTCTGGGGGATTTTTATTTTAGTAATTCTGCTGGCTGCCGGAAATGGTCTCGAAAATGGTATTAAAAAAGGATTTGACGGAATTGCGACCAATACAATGTTTATGTGGAGTCAGACGACTTCAAAAGCGTATAAAGGACTTCCTAAAACACGACGTTATGATTTTAGAAACAGTGATGTCACAGCCTTAAAAGCAGCCTTACCAGATTTATTATACGTTTCACCCAGAAATCAACTTGGTGATTTTAATGGAACAAATAACGTAGTAAGAGGAACAAAAACTTCTGCTTTTACCATTTATGGAGATTATCCTGAGCTTATTAAGCAGCAGCCTATGGATATCATAAAAGGAAGGTTTGTGAATCAGAAGGATATTCAGGATAAAAGAAAAGTAGCCATAATTGGAAAAGGAGTAATAAGCGAGCTTTACGGAAAAGAAGAAGAAGCTGTTGGAACCTATATAAAAATTAACGGTATAAACTTTATGGTGGTCGGAGTTTATAAATCCAAACAGCAGGGGGGTAATGCCGAACAGGAACAAAAGAACATTTTTATCCCGTTTACCACCTTTCAGCAGGCTTTTAATTACGGAGATAAAGTAGGATGGATGGCTCTTACGGCTAAAGATGAAACCTCAATAACGGAATTGAAACCTAAGATTTTGGAAATCATAAAAGCACTTCATTCTGTACATCCTGCAGACGACAGAGCGGTAGGAAATTTTGACTTGTATGAGCAGTTTAATAAAGTACAGAGTCTGTTTAATATACTAAAAATTATAGCCTATTTCGTTGGTACATTAGTGTTGATCTCCGGTGTAATAGGAATCTCCAATATTATGCTGATTGTGGTGAAAGAACGTACCAAAGAAATAGGGATAAGAAGAGCCTTGGGGGCTACTCCCGGAGCAGTAAGAGGACAAATTTTATCCGAGTCTATTTTTCTTACTATTATTTCGGGAATGCTTGGAATTGCATTTGCTACCAGTATTATAGCATTATTAAATATGGCTCTGGATGCTATGCCGCCGGGTAATGATACTATGTTTGCTAATCCCAGCGTAGATTTAGGAGTTGTATTCGTGGCTTTACTGATATTAGTAGGATCAGGTCTGCTGGCAGGATTTATTCCGGCGCAGACCGCTATCAATGTTAAGCCGGTAGATGCCTTAAGGGCAGAATAAAATGATCAATCAAAAAAGAATAATCGATTAAACCAAAAACAAATGAAAAAAGGAGTAACCGTAACTATTTTAATTTTAATTGTTGTCGTCTTTTTTGGCGCACTTTATTATTTGTACGCAAAAAATCAGGAATCGCCAGTTATTTTTAAAACAGAAAAAACAGAGACTAAAACCATTGTGAAAAACACTATTGCTACCGGTAATATTCAGCCTGATGAAGAAGTCTTAATCAAACCAAACATTTCAGGTATTATTGAGCAGGTTTATATCAAAGCGGGAGAAAAAATTAAAGCGGGAGACATGATTGCCAAAATTAGAGTGGTAGCCAATGTATCGAATGTAAGCAGTACACAAAATCAGGTGCAGACCGCCAAAATCGCTTTGGACAATCAGGAGAGAATTTTTCAGAGACAAAAAACACTTTTTGATAAAGATGTTATTTCTGCCAATGATTTTGATGCAGCTCAGGTGGCTTACAAACAGGCGAAACAAACTTATCTGGCTGCTTTGCAGAGTCTGGATATTGTTAAAACAGGAACGACAACTTCATTGGGGAACTATGCCAATACTTTAATTCGTTCAACAGTAAACGGAATGGTTTTAGACGTTCCGGTAAAAGTAGGAAACCAGGTAATTGAAAGTAACAACTTTAATGAAGGAACTACAATCGCCAGTGTCGCCGATGTGGGAAGAATGATTTTTGTTGGAAAAATAGATGAATCTGAGGTTGGAAAAATCAAAGAAAAAATGCCAATTGAAATTACAGTCGGCGCTATTGAAAACAAAAAATTCGATGCGGTTTTAACTTATATAGCTCCAAAAGGTGTTACAGAAAACGGAGCGATTCAGTTTGAAATCAAAGCTTCGTTACAAAACAGAGACGAAACTTTTATCAGAGCAGGTTTAAGCGCAAACGCTTCTATTATTCTTGAAAAAGCAGAAAAAGTTATGGCTATTAAAGAATCCTTGGTGCAGTTTGATAAGAAAACACAAAAACCATACGTTGAAGTTGAAACAGCTCCGCAAAAATTCCAAAGAAAGGATTTGGTTCTGGGAGTCAGCGACGGAATTTATGTTCAGGTTAAAAGCGGAATTAAAAGCACCGATAAAATTAAAATCTGGAATCAGGGCTTAATTGACGAAAAAGAGAAAAAATAATTAAAATTGTAGGAAGTTTTTTGGTTTTAAAAATGTTAAATTTGCGTAAATTGGTTTACTGCGCTTTTATTCACTATATATGAAAATAAATAAATATAACAGTCTTGTTTTTGCCATGTTATTTGGCTTTGGATTAACAGGTCAGGCACAAACAAAACAATGGACACTGGAAGAATGTGTCAGATATGCATTAGAAAATAATATCACAATTAAACTCACAGAGCTGGATTTACAAACAGCTGCAATTGATAAAAAAGGCGCTATTGGCAATTATCTTCCATCAGTGAATGCAAATGCATCACATTCATGGAATATTGGTCTGAACCAAAATATTACAACAGGTTTACTTGAGAATCAGACTACTCAATATTCTTCTGTTGGCGCTTCTGTTGGAGTTGATATTTATAAAGGGCTTCAAAACCAAAATACCCTTCGAAGAGCCAATCTTTCTATCATAGCATCCAAATACCAGTTGTTAAAAATGCAGGAAGATATTTCTCTCAACGTTGCCAGTGCTTTTTTACAAATCTTATCAAATAAAGAAGATTTAAAGGTTAAAAAAGAACAGTTAACTATAGATGAAAAACGACTGGCCCGTTCTGAAGAAATGGTAAATGCCGGGACAATTCCTAGAGGGGATCTGTTTGACCTAAAAGCAACAGTAGCTACGGACAAACAAAACATTACGGTTTCTGAGAATAATTTATTGATTTCTAAATTAAGTCTGGCGCAGCTTTTACAATTGAAAGAATTTGCTGATTTTGATGTAATTGACAATACGAATCTCCAGGATGAGAATAATATTATGGCACAAAGTCCGGTTGATATTTACAATAAGGCAAAGGAAACCAGAACAGAACTTAAATTAGCACAGACTAATCTTGAAATAGCAGAGAAAAATGTAGCCATAGCAAGAGGCGCTTATCAGCCTACTTTAAGTGCTTTTTATAACTTTAATACAAGAGCAAGTTATTCTGACATCATTACCGGATCAACTTTGAATACGGCAAATCCAACTTCTCAAATTGGATTTGTAGAAGGAACCAATCAGGCTGTTTTACAGAATAATTATTCACCCGTTTTAGGGAATTCTGCACCTATTTTAGATCAGTTTAATGATAATAAAGGGCAATCTTTTGGTTTACAGCTCTCGGTGCCTATATTTAACGGTTTTTCTACACGAAACAATGTTGAAAGAAACAAAGTAAGTTTAGAGAAATCTAAAATAGATTTAGAGCAAAAAAGTTTAGATTTGCAGCGTAACGTTTATACGGCATTTACAGATGCAAAAGGAGCTTTAAATACCTATGAATCGGCTACTGTTACTTTAGAAGCAAGACAGCAGGCTTATAATTATGCCAAAGAAAAGTATGATGTTGGTTTAATGAATTCATTTGATTTTACACAGGCACAAACTTTACTGACCAATGCACAGTCAGACGTTATCAGAACGAAATACGATTATATGTTTAAAATCAAAATACTTGAATTTTATTTCGGAATTCCAATTGTTCCAATTATTACAAAATAATTCATTATGTCAAAAAAAACAGTTTACTCCTTAGCTGGTGCAGCCGTAGTACTTATCGTAGTTTTAATTGTGCTTTCCAAAAAAGGAGTAATAGGAAATAAAGAAGAAGGAAAAGAAGTTGAAACGTCAAAAGTAATCGCTTCGACTATTGTTGAAACCGTTTCGGCAACCGGAAAAATTCAGCCCGAAATAGAAGTCAAACTTTCATCCATGGTTTCGGGTGAGATTATTGCGTTAAATGTAAAAGAAGGACAAGTGGTTAAGAAAGGGGATTTATTAGTAAAAATAAACCCGGATCTTTATACTTCTGGTCTGGAAAGATCTGTGGCGAACCTGTCAGGGACCAAAGCAGGTTTAATACAGTCCGAAGCCAGTTTTAAAGAAGCAAAAGCCAATTATGAGCGTAACAAAACGCTGTATGATAAAGGAGTAATCTCAAAATCAGACTGGGATAAAGCGGTTTCGACTTATGAAGTAGCCAAAGCAACAAAAGAAAACGCTTATTACAATGTACAAAGTGCTTCGGCCTCTGTTACAGAAGCCAGGGATAATTTAGGACGTACTACCATTTATGCTCCGGCAGACGGAACCATTTCTGTATTAAATGTAGAATTGGGAGAACGTGTTCTGGGAACGCAGCAAATGGCAGGAACAGAGCTTTTAAGAGTTGCGAATCTTAATAACATGGAAGTTGAAGTTGATGTTAATGAAAATGATATTGTAAAAGTTAAGATTGGCGATGAAGCTAACGTAGAAGTAGATGCTTATCTAAAAAAGAAGTTTAAAGGAATCGTAACCAGCATTTCCAATTCGGCCAGTACGACATTAACGTCAGATCAGGTTACGAATTTTAAAGTTAAAGTTCGTATATTAAAAGAATCTTATCAGGATTTGCTTGAAGGAAAACCAAGTGCATATTCGCCTTTCAGACCAGGAATGACTGCTACAGTTGATATTATTACCACAACCAAAAATAATGTACTTGCAGTTCCTATTAGTGCTGTTGTGGTAAAATCAGATACTACAGCGGTAAAAGATTTTAAGGTTGATGATCCAAATGAGAAAAAAGCAGCTCCTAAAAGCGATAAAAAATTTGAATGCGTTTTTGTAAAAGTGGGTGATAAGGCAAAAATCAGAATCATTAAAACCGGTATTCAGGATGATACCAATATCGAAGTAATGTCAGGATTAAAATCAGGAGATGTTGTAATCACCGGACCTTACACTACGGTTTCAAAAGAATTAAATTCGGGAGATAAAGTAAAAGTAAAAACAGCAGATATTTCTAAAAAATAATCAGCTTATGATTTCATTGTGCGGAAGCCCTCCGGCAGGTTTTTTCGCGGCATTTGGTGCCGGGTTAATTATGGCCGCAGTTTTTCTTTTTATAAGTCATTATAAAGTTTATAACAGTAAATATTATAAAGAAGAATATGTTCATTTTTCAGCTTCAAAAAGAGTTGTCTTATACATTAGTTTTTTAATGGTTAATTTATGTATTCTGCCATTATTGCTTTTATTATGCGTTTTTCTTTTTTCCTGATAAAATATACACTAATTTTTAAACACAACTATTTTGCCTTTTATTCTTAATATCGAAACCGCCACAAAGAATTGTTCTGTATCTGTTGCAAAAGACGGAGAAACTATACTCTGCCGTGAACTTGCTGAAGAGGGATATTCTCATGCTGAAAAGCTTCATGTATTTATTGAAGAAGTTATCGCTGAAAGCGGAGTTTCAGTTCAGGATTTAAATGCCGTTGCCGTAAGTCAGGGGCCTGGTTCTTATACAGGTTTGCGAATTGGGGTTTCGGCTGCCAAAGGATTGTGTTATGCCTTAAATATTCCATTAATAGCCGTTGATACACTTCAGACTCTGGCCTCAAAAGCAGTAATTAGCGAAGGAAAGATTATTCCAATGCTTGATGCCAGAAGGATGGAAGTTTACAGTGCTGTTTTTAATGCTGAAGCTGAAATAGAAAGAGCGATTCAGGCCGAAATTATTAACGGGGATTCTTTTTCGGAATATACCGAAACACTTTATTTTGTAGGGGATTGTGCTGATAAATGCAAAACGGTTCTGACCAGAGATAATTTTGTGTTTTTAGAAGACATTAAATACCCTTCGGCGAATGAGATGAGTAAAATCAGTTATGATAAATACCAAAAAAGCGACACTGTTGATGTCGCTTATTTTGAGCCTTATTATTTAAAGGATTTTATGATGACCCTGCCTAAAAAGCAATAAGTCAGTTTTATTTTTGAAGTGTAAACGGCTGAACCGAAATTCCGGCTTCATCTAAAGCTGTTTTACAATTTTCCAGTGTTTCAGAAAAAACAGCTCCGTAATTGGCGTTTTTTGCCCACGGACGTACTGCAAAATCTACAGAACTGGCAGACAGGTTTTTTACGAAAACTTCCGGTGCCGGCTGCTTCAGAACTTTTGGGTTTTTGTTTAAAACATCCAGTAAAATATCCTTTGCTTTTTTAATGTCAGAATCATAAGAAACAGAAAAAGTCAGATCGGCTCTTCTTTCTCCCTGCATCGAATAGTTGATGATCGTTCCGTTTGATAACGCTCCGTTTGGAACAAAAACCGTCTGATTGTTTCCTGTAAGCATCTTGGTTACAAAAATCTGGATTTCCAAAACCGTGGCAATAACGCCCTGAGCCTCGATCGTGTCACCAACCTTAAAAGGTTTGAAAACAATAATCAGCATTCCTCCTGCAAAATTAGAAAGAGATCCCTGCAGAGATAAACCTACTGCAAGTCCCATTGCTCCCAGAATGGCTACGAACGAAGAAGTTTCGATTCCCAGATTTGAAATAAAAGTTACAAACAATAAAATTCGTAAAGCCCATAGTAAAATATCAGCAAGAAATTTAGTTAATGTAGGATCCAGATTTCTCTTCTCCATTATTTTTCTGATAATTCTGTTTATAAATTTTATGGCATATAAACCAACAAATAAAACCAGAAATGCAGAGATTAATTTTGGCGAATAATCAATTAAAAGATTGATGAATTTCGCTGCGTAATTACTTAATTGTTCAGGATTGATGTACATTATTTTAAATAAAAAAACCTTCCCAATAGAGAAGGTATATTGATTGCTGCAAATATATAAAATAATTATTTTTGAATTAGAGACGGCTTATTTATCTGATTCATCAGCATCGGTATCTGTTATGCCTTCTTCGCTGACATCTACTACGGTTTCAGATGCAAATTTATATTCCTCACCAGGAGTTTCCGAAATGACTTCTTTTATGGAATCAATTACATCGTTGAGGGTATCAGCTGCTTTTTCGGCATACTCACTTACGATATCTTTGGTTTGTTCCAGATATTCTGCTGCGGAATCCAGCAGAGGTTCTGAGGCTTCTTTTACTTCTTCAAAAGTGTTTTCGGCCTGATCTGCCAGATCCGTGACAGATTCTTTGGCTGAGCCAAATAAATTACTGAAAAATGATGATAATCCCATGGTTATAAATTGATTAGTTGAGATTACAATATTACTTATTTTTAGAGAAAAACAATTGAATTTTTCATTAATTACGGGATAAAAAAAAGCGCCTCTTAAGAGACGCTTTTGTATTTAAAAAGTAAAAAGTTATGCATTTAAAGCTTCTACTTTAATAGCTTCATCATTCAGCATGCTTTTCAGCATATTTTCGATACCGCTTTTTAAAGTAAAAGTCGAGGAAGGACATCCGCTGCAGGCACCTTGTAAAATCACTTTTACCGTTTTGTCATCTTCGTTGTAAGAATCAAAGGCAATGTTTCCGCCATCGGCTGCCACCGCCGGTTTTACATATTCTTCTAAAATATTAATAATCTGCTGTGAAGTAACATCCAGCTTATCAAAGGCTTCATCTTTAGCGGTATCATTTTTGGCAGTAGTCTGAATTAAACTTTCATCTAAAACAGTTCCGCCGTTTTCAATAAATTGTTTAATAAACGTTCTTAGTTCCAGAGTAATTTCAGACCAGTCGTTAATTTCGTATTTGGTAACCGAGATGTAATTTTCATCAATAAAAATTTCTTTTACATACGGGAATTTAAATAATTCCTGTGCAAGCGGAGAAGAAGCAGTCTGATCGATATTTTTATACTCAACGGCATTTCGGGTTAACATTCTGCTCACCACAAATTTAAGAGCAGTCGGATTTGGAGTAGTTTCCCCATACACCGTAATAGGCTGTTTTTTAGGTTTGTTTTCGTCTACTTTTATAATAACGCCTCCTTTATCAACAAAAGCGGCAATCTGATCCGCAACAGCATCTTTTACATCATCCCAGTCAACAATACTGTATCTTTCAACAGCGATAAAATTTCCAGAGATATAAACAGTCTTTACAAACGGCAGGTAAAACAATTGTTGTGCCAGCGGCGAAGCTTGTGCCTCGTCGATATTTTTAAATTCAAAATTTTGATTCTGAGTTATAAAATCTTCAAATTCAAACTTTAAGATCGTTGGATTTTGAGTCTCTTTTATAGTGATTTTTGTCATGGTAGTAGTAATTTTTGGCAAATTTACTAAAGTTATTTTCTACTAATACCTATATTTGATTTTTTAATAAAATAATTAAGACTCTTTTCAAATATTTCGTACGAAATTAAGAAGGGTGTAAAAATTACGTAAACTAACTAACCATCATGAAATTAAAAATCAAATATTTATTTGTTTTTTTAATTACCACATTATTTGCTTATTCACAGGAAGGACTTCCGGTTTACTCGGATTATCTGTCTGATAATTACTACCTGATTCATCCTTCGATGGCAGGAGCGGCAAATTGTGCAAAAATTAGATTAACGGCCAGAAAGCAGTGGTTTGAACAAGAAGATGCTCCTTCACTTCAAACTTTAAGTTTTAATGGAAGAGTAGGAGAGCGTTCCGGAGCGGGAATCATTGTTTTTAATGACAAAAACGGATATCATTCACAAAAAGGAGTAAAACTTACGTATGCTCATCATATTATGTTTTCAAGGGATGAAATTGATTTAAATCAGCTTTCTTTTGGTATCAGCGGCGGTTTGATTCAGAGTCAGTTAGACGAAACTAAGTTTGGAAACACATTTGATCCTGTTATTTTCGGTTCTATTCAAAAAGATTCGTATTTCAATATGGATATTGGAGCTTCTTATAATTATCTGGATTTTTATGCTCACGCCACTGTTCAGGGAGTTTTAGAAACGAGAAGACAATTATACACGGATTATGAAAGTGATAATCTGCGAAAATTTCTTTTTAGTGCAGGATATGTGTTTGGAAAAAGAGAGAAAATTACCTGGGAGCCTTCAGTTTTATTTCAGTTGTTTGATCAGACGAAACAAAAATCGATTGACCTGAATATGAAAGCCTATAAAAACATGGATTTTGGAAGTTTATGGGCAGCATTGTCGTACAGAAGAAGTTTTGACGGAGCCCAATATAGTTCGGGAAGCGGCATTTCATCTCAGAAACTGCAGTATTTTACCCCTATAGTAGGAGTAAATTTTAAAAATTTTATGTTTGCTTATACGTATTCACAGGTTACAGGAAATGTAAAGTTCGATACCGGCGGTTATCACCAGATTACTTTAGGAATTGATTTATTCTGTAGAAAGGAACGTTACGATTGTAATTGTCCTGCAATTAATTAAAAATTTGTTATGCTTATTAAATCAGTAAACGGTAAGTCTCCTGTTATTCCGGAGGATTGTTATGTGGCAGAAAATGCTGCAATTATTGGAGATGTTACTTTTGGAACTTCCTGCAGCGTATGGTTTAATGCTGTGGTGAGAGGCGATGTTCATTTTATTAAAATTGGAAACAAAGTCAATATTCAGGATGGGGCGGTAATTCACTGTACGTATCAGAAACATCCCACTATAATAGGGAATAATGTTTCGATAGGACACAATGCTATTGTGCATGGCTGCACAGTACATGATAATGTTTTGATAGGAATGGGAGCTATTGTAATGGATAATTGTGTTATAGAAAGTAATTCGATTATTGCGGCCGGAGCCGTTTTAACACAAAACACTGTGGTTGCTTCCGGAAGTATTTATGCCGGTGTTCCAGCTAAGAAAGTGAAAGATATTGATCAGTCTGATTTTGCGGGTGAGATCGAACGCATTTCGAACAATTACGTCATGTATTCCGGCTGGTTGAAAAACGAAGATTAGCCAAGTAAATTTTTCAAAAGCCCGGAAAAACAAATTCCAGATTTCAAAAGGTTTCTGACTCTTTTGGAATCTGGAATTTGTTTTTTTGGAATTTATAAAGTTATAAATTGATTTTTTCAAAGAAAGCATTCTTATAGCTTTCACTTATGGGGATTCGTTTATCGCTTATTAAAACTTTATTTTTCTGTATCGACTTCACATGTTTTATATTGATGATATACGATCTGTGAATTCTTGAAAACCCTTTGCTTGAAAGTAAGTTTTCCAGCTTTATTAAACTAATCAGGGTAAGTGTAAATTTGTTGTCTGTAGTGTAAATTTTCACATAATCCTTTAGGCCTTCGATAAACAAAATATCGGAGAAATTCAGCTTTACATTTTCATATTCAGCCCTTACAAACATAAAATCCTGTTCGATTTCGGCGGCAGGAGCGGTTTCGGGAACAGCCTGTGTCTGCGTCTGCGCGGCCGGATTGGTAATCTGCTGTGCCCTTACAACTGATTTTAAAAAACGATGAAACGGAATTGGTTTTACAAGGTAATCTACTGCGCCCAGATTAAAACCTTCTACAGCATAATCAGAATAAGCGGTAGTGAAAATGATCAAAGGTTTTTTCTCGATAGTATTTATAAAATCGATACCGGAAAAATGCGGCATTTGAATATCCAGAAAAATTAAATCAATGTTGTTTTGATTTATAAAAGAGATGGCATCAATTGCATTATTGAAAGTGCTGACCAATTCGAGAGAATCTACTTTTTTGACAAAATCTTCTAATAATTCGACTGCTAAAGGTTCATCATCTATAATTACACATTTCATCTGTTGGAAATTAAGTTTTAAATTGTTTTGGCAGTCAAAAGTAGTTTTAAACCAATGAATTAAGTTTTAAAATTATCATAAAAAAATACACTGAGACAAAATTATAATTTTTATTTCAATGTTAAAATGCCTTATAAATATTTAGTTTACAGTAGTTTTAATTTCGTCTAATTTCAGGTTTAAATGAACACGATAAAACTGATTGTCCTGTTTAATAGTCAGTTCGTGCGCATTGGGGTAAAGTAAATCCAGACGATTTTGAATATTTACAAGTCCGATACCAGAGTTGTCAGGGTCTTTCTCGTAGTTTTCGATTGTATTTTCGATCCAGAAATCCAGATTGTTTTCTGAAATGAAAATTTTAATTTTTACATGAGCTGCTCCTTTATAGTCTGTTCCGTATTTAAAGGCATTTTCAACAAAAGAGATTAAAAGTAAAGGTTCAATAAACTTATTCCGGGTGTCTCCATGAACGTTTATTACAATGTCTTCAATATTGTTAAGTCTGAGTTTTTGCAGTTCGATATAGTTCTGAATATAGTTTATTTCTTTCTCTAAAGCCACCGTTTTGTTGTCTGTTTCGTAGAGCATATAGCGCATTAATTCAGACAAGGTCACGATGGCATCAGGAACCAAATCAGATTTCTTATGTGCCAGAGAATAAATACTGTTTAAAGAATTGAATAAAAAGTGCGGATTGGTTTGTTTACGCAGATAAATCAATTCTGTATTTGTTCTGTGGGTTTCGGCTATTAATTTATTCTGCTGATTATTATAAAACTCCGTAAGGGTTCTGATAATCGCACTAATAGTAAGTATTAAAATATAAAAAAACGACGGGCCTATTTTAAAGAAAAGCGGCTGTCTCATTTCGACCCTGAAATGTCTTCCTCTGGGAAAAAAATTAGGATCTCTCGGTATCATTCTGGCCGGAATTGTATTTTCAGGCCTCAGGTGTCTGAATTCAGGAATAAAATAGTTAATCCTGATTGCCATAAATAAAACGATAATGGCAAAAGCAAAAAGACAATACTGCCAGTATTTTTTTTGTAAAAGTAAAGCAGGTACCAGATAAAAATAATTCAGATAAAAAAGAGCAATTCCTGTTGCCCATTGCACATAGAAATCATTGCTGATCCTGAAAGGACTTTCATAAAACTGAATCAGAGAAGTCAGAATAAAGAAAAGCCAGATCATAAAATGGAACAGTATTTTATTTGAACTCGTATTTTTAATGGTATCTATCTTCATTTATAATTTTATTTTTAATAAAATTAATTCATTTTTGGTTACCGTTGGCGATAAGTGCTGTTTGAGTTTTTCAACTACCAAATCAGCTGTTTTTAAAGCGTCTTCTTCTGTGGCAAAACTTTTACTGTCGTTAATAACGGGAATAACAGATTGTTTAATGATCATTTTCCCTTTATAGGAAACGGTATATCCCCAGCCTGAATTTGTTTTGAATGATTCTGTTTGCAGCGCTTCTTTTTTGGTGCAGGAGACTATTTGCAGAACGAGAAATAAAAGCAGTAAATTCTTCCGGATTTCAGCCCGGAAGAAAGGTGTAATTTTAATTGTCATCATCGCTTTGTTCATCTTGTGGTCTGAATTCCCAGGCATCATCGTAATAAGAAGAACCAATTCTTCCCAGCATATAAAAACCACGATTGTTAATGGCAAATCCAACAGCATCTGTTCGGGTTGCTCCTTCCATAGGCGTTTTTTCTTCCCAAAGATCAGTTGAAGGATTATACTCCCAGCAGGTTTTTATATTTTCTCCCCCTACAATATATCCTAATCCGTTCATTGAAAAGCTCGACGCATTTGATCTTGTAATAGCGTAATCATCATTCCATGAATAATCATCATCAGTATCTTTATCAATATCTCTTTTTCTGGTCCAGACATCAGTCGAAGGATCAAATTCCCAGAAATCTTCCTGATAAACACCATTGTTGATTCCGGTTGCTAAATAAGCTTTATCTGAAATTACAAATACAGTAGCATTACGTCGTTTATTACCGCTAAATCCATTAACAAGCGTCCAGGTATTGGCCTGATCATCATACTGGTAAAAATCTTTTAGATAATTCCCGTCGTAACCTGTTCCAAAATACGCTTTCCCGCCAGCCTGAAAGCCTACAGCACCGTAGCGGCCTGTTCCTCCAAAGTCGGCTTTTTGCGCCCAGCTGTTATTTACAGGATCATACTGGTAAAAATCTTTTAGCTTATTGGTTCCGTCGTAACCAAGTCCTACATATCCTTTGTCATTCAGGGCAAAACTTGATGCAGAACTTCTTCCTACTCCCGGAAGAGTTGCTTTCTGTTCCCAGTAATCTCCGTTTGAATTGTAAGCCCATAAATCTTTTAAATATTCGTCTCCCGTATAACCGGTTGCTACATACGCATAATCTCCAATTACAAAACTTGTTGCACTAGATCTTGCAGGACCGTCGAACGCTGATTTCTTAATCCAGTTTCCTACTAAATCATCATCGTCATCGTCGTTACTGCAGCTTATAAAAAATAAGCCGGAAAGCAGGGTAGCGAATAATATTCCTTTTTTTAAATTATTCATAGTGTTTAAATTTATTTATTGTTTGTATTTGATCCCAATTCCTAAAACATATCCATTGCCGGTATTAAAATCGTAAAGGGTATGATTGTTACTATCTGTTAGTTTGTATTTTTTATCAAAGTCATAACCGGCTTTAAAATGTAAGAACCAGTTTTTGTCAACATTTCTTTCGTACTCAAATGAGGTGGTCATTTGCGATAATACGGCCCTTGAAATACTATTGTTTAAATTGTCAGCGGTGTTTAGATTGTAAAAATTTCCGTTGAAACTGTTGTTTAAAAAGAACTTGTTTCTAATGTTATTAGAATAGGAAAGAGCCGAATTGGGGAAACCAACCAAAAAGTTCACTTTTTCACTGGCTCTATAGTTAACAGAGGCAGTTGGAAGTATTTTTGGATTTCCAAAAACAGGGGTACGGCTGACTCCAAGGTGTATACTTACTTCTGAATTTAATTGCTGCATTATTTCAAAGCTTCCTAAAAATGTCAAATCAGAAATACTTAGATTTTCCTGAAAATTAATTGTTGGTGTAAGGGTAAAATTCAAATTTGCTGAATGACCGATTTCCTGTGAAAATGTAAGTTTGTTTTGAATCTGCTGTAAACGCTCTGTATTCTGTTCTGGTTCATAAAGGCCTAAATCATAATTTACATTCAGATTCGAATATTCTAATGTATTGCTAAAGCGGCCTTTTGAACTTACTTTTTTACTGAACAGAATTCCGACACCAGTTTCAATAAAATCAATTTTATCAGTGCGCTCTGTTTTTAAATTCATGTTTACTGAAAAACTCTCCTGAGCTTTTATGTGCATACATGACACTAAAAAAATGGAACAAATTATAAACCTTATTTTCATTACTTATTTATTGGTTCAAAAGTAGGCGGGAGGAGCTTTTAAAAAAAAGAATATATATGTATGCCTTTTTTTGATAGACAAAATGGTGCTTTTTTCAGGTGAATGAAATATTCTTTCAGGTTGATCTGTTGTAGATGTTTTTTTGCCATTGATAGTCGAAAAAACCATGATAGTATATGTTATGGTGAAGTGCAGGGCAGTGCATTTTATATTTGCTCAAAAAAATTATTATGCGTAAGATTTTATTATTACTGTTTTTTGCTCTGACTTTGTTTTCATGCGGTACTGATAGTGATGCAGGTGAGTTTGTCGTGGGGTCTGATTATCTGGCTTTAAGTAATAAGGTTGTAATGATCGACACTTTAACAGTAGAGCTGTCAACAATAAATTTTGACTCGCTGGTAACTTCAGGTCAAAGCCGGATTTTGATAGGGAATTATGATGATCCGATTTTTGGGAAAGTAAAATCAAACAGTTATTTTCAGCTGTCTTCCAGTACTTATGCTTTAAATAACAGTGGATCAGATACAGAAGCGACTAATTTTGTTTTTGATTCTATCTCAATGATTTTAAAATATGATAATTATTATTATGGAGATACCACGCAGGTACAGAAATTTGATATTCACCGTCTAACCAAGAAAGTGAAACCCAATACTGATGACTCTAATTTTTATAATAATTCAACATTAACTTACAGTGACGAAAGTCTAGGATCAATTTCGTATAAACCCCGTCCTGTAGGCAAAGATTCTATCAATATTAAAATGAGCGCAGAATTTGGAGAAGCCATTTTTCAAAAGATCAAGAAAAGGGAGATAACCGATTTTGATAGTTTTACGGAATATTTAAAAGGACTTGTCCTGATACCTTCTGAATCCAATTCTTCGAGTATTACAGGTTTTAATGTTTCAACGAGTAAGGTCAGGCTTTATTATTCGAAATATCAGGGGGAAGATGAGAATTCCTATCAGCTCGATTTTTCGATCTTAGATGTATCCAAACAATTCAATTCAATTTCTTCTGATAAAACGGGAACCCTTCTTCAGAACCTTCCTGTTTCAACAAGTAAACTTTCGAGTACTTTAACGAATAAGCAGGGCTTTATTCAGTCCGGAACCGGAGTGGCCTGCCGAATTGATTTTCCTAATATTAAACAGCTCAGGAATATCGCAGATAATGGCGCTATAGTAGATGCGCAGCTTTTTGTAAAACCGGTTAATAATTCTTATTCGGAGAAATATCCTTTAGCCGATTCTTTAAGAATTTATATTGGAGATAATTTAAACAGGATCAGCGGTTCTTTGTCTAATTCTGCGGGAAGTACTGTGTACGGTATTTTGAATAAGAAAAGCGATGAGTTTAATGAAAATATAGGGTATACCATTCCAATTGGTTATTTCCTGCAAAAGGAAATGCTGAAAACAGCCGATTCCAGGTCTTCCCTGATATTGACCCTGCCCAGTATTTCTAAAGCAGTTGACAGACTTGTTTTAGGAGATCAAAAACATGCAGACAATAAAATTCAAATTAAAATTTATTACGTATCTTATTAATGAAAAATAGAATAGTTTATTTAAGCTGCTTCATTTTAATGTCGCTGACTTCGTTCTCACAGAGTATTTCGAGTTCACCCTATTCATTGTACGGGGTAGGAAGTTTGTATGATTCTGATTTTGGTGTAATTCCGTCTATTGGATCTTCGGGAATTGCTTTGGCTTCGGGGACTTTTATTAATAATCTGAATCCCGCTTCATTGGGTTTTATGCCGCTCAATCACTTTATGCTTGATGTGGGAGGTAAAGCTATTGAAACTACTTACAGAAGTTCTTCCAGATCTGAAAAACGTAATAACTTTCAGTTCTCGCATCTGGCTTTTGCTTTTCCTGTAACCAAAAAATCAGCATTTAGTGTAGCGCTCAGACCGTATTCAAGTGCTTCTTATAAAATCTCTAACCTTGTTCTGCCTATTCTGGACAGCGGAGAATCATATACTCTTACCGCTGCAGGTTCCGGAGGACTAAACAATTTTGATTTTTCGTATGGCTATCGTTTTGGTAAAAAACTGACTGTTGGAGCTTCTGCTGCTTTATTGTTTGGAAATATTAAAGATGAAAGGGCTTATGTGGTAATGAATTCAATTTCTCTGATTAATAAAAAAACAGATTATAGCGGAGTTCGTGCAACAGTAGGTTCTCAGTATAAAATTGACTCGACCTTTACTATAGGAACAACCATTAAATTACCGGCACAAATAAAAGGATCAAAAGTACAGTCGGTGGAAACAATTTCGGATGAGGTTACTTCATTAATTGAGACGAATGTAAAGTCTGATGTCGATGACTATTATATGCCTCTGGAAATAGGAATAGGTCTTAGTAAACATTTTAATAAGACATTAAATGTTACGCTTGATTATGAAAAAAGTTTATGGAAAGATACGCGTCAATCTGATTCGTATGGCGAATTTGTAAATCAGGACCGGTTTGCTCTTGGGTTTATTTATTTTAATGAAAAAAAGAATTTTCGAAAATACTGGGACAGGGTGCAATATTCCGCAGGAGCTAACTTTGATACGGGATATTTGGAAGTTGATGGTAAAAGGGTGCAGAATGCATCTGTTTCTGTGGGAATTAATCTGCCTATCGAAAATACTTTTTCTTCACTTAATATTTCCTATTCGTATGGTCAAAAAGGAAGGATTACCAATGATTTAATTAAAGAAAACTATCATAAGATATCTCTTAATTTATCATTAGACGGAATCTGGTTTGTTAAACGTAAGTTTGAATAGTCCTTCTCTAAAAGTCTTTTTGGATTACGGGATATTGGTTTTCCAGAATAGATTTTAAAACGGCCGGATTTGAGTTTACATAAAATTCGGGCTCGCTTTTTTGTGCCGTTGTAAAACCCACTTTTTCACGCAGGACGTTCTGCGTTTGTCTGGCAACTGCTTCTCCTGAATCAATTATCTGGATATGTTCCGGAAGTATTTTTTTGATCTGCGGAATTAAGTAGGGGTAATGGCTGCATCCCAAAACCAGATAATCGATATTAGCATCAATCATAGGCTGCAGATAAGATTCTAATAACTGAGTCATCTCCGGTGAATTTAAATTCCCGTCTTCAATTAATTGAACTAAGCCATGACCAACCTGTTCAATAATAGTGGTGTGCTGGAACATTTCAGCTGTTTTATTGAATAATTCACTGTTCAATGTTCCTTTGGTAGCCAGTATGCCGATAACCTGTGTTTTAGAATTATTGGCTGCCGGTTTGATTGCTGGTTCAATTCCTATAAACGGGATATCATAATCTTTGCGGAGTTCGCGAATAGCATTTGTTGTGGCGGTATTGCAGGCAACCACAATTAATTTGCAATTATGATCCAGTAGAAATTCAACGTTTTTTTTGCTCAATACAACAATTTCCTCTTTTGTTTTTTGACCATAAGGCGCATTTTTGCTGTCGGCCAGATAAATAGTTTTTTCGTTAGGAAGAAGATCATGAATGGCTTTCCAGATGGAGGTTCCTCCAATGCCGGAATCAAAAACGCCTATAGGATTATTGTTTGTCATGGTGCAAAATTAATGTTTTTTGAGACAAAATTATATTTGAATTTACTATAAAACTACGATATAATACTCGTTTTATTTTTAAATAAACGTAAAAAAAAAAACTGCTCAAATTTTAAAATTTGAGCAGCTCTGATAGGAAAGAATTCGTTTTTTAGAATCCTAAATCTTTTTTAACATCAGCTGTAATGTTTGGACCATCAGCTAATAAAAGAGTAGAACCATCTAAGATGTACTGGAAACCTTTAGTTTTTCCAATTTTTTGGATAGAAGCTCTTACTTTTTCCATTAGAGGTTTTACAATGTCAGTTTCTTTTTGCTGTAATTCTTTTTGTGCATTATCTCTGTAATCCACAATTCTTTTTTGCATATCCTGAACTTCTTTAGAACGGTCTGTGTTTACAGCTTCAGTAACTGTAGTAGCTTCAGCTTCGTACTTTTTGATTTTAGTTTGATATTCGTCAACCATTTTTTTGTATTCAGCATCATATGTACCACTTAATTTTTGCAGTTGATTTTGAGCATCAAGCATAGCAGGCATTTTCGACATAATCTCACTAACATCAACATGGGCAACCTTAGCCTGTGCGTTCATTGTGTTACTTGCTCCTAATACTAGAATTGCAGCAATAAGTAAAGTTTTGATTTGTTTCATCATTTTTAAAATATTAATTAATTATTGGTCGTATTTGTTTTTTGTGTTTCGGCTTCTTTTGCTTTTTTAGCCGCTTCTCGTTCTTCGAGTATCTTTTTTCTTCTTTCTTCCAGTTCTTTTTTACGCTGCTCATACAGCTTTTGTCTTTCAGCAGCTTTGTCTACCACAGGAGTTTCAGTTTCTGTTGCAGCAGCAGGTTTAGCTGTCTCGTTTGTCGTTTTAGCTGATTCAGCTGCTGTTTTTGAAGTTTCTGTTGTTTTGGCAGTGGCTTCAGTTGTTTTGGCAGTTTCAGAAACCGTGCCATTTTTTTTAGCATCTCTTTCTGCCTGTAACGCTTTTCTTCTGTCGTCGTATTCTTTCTTCTTGGCTTCCTGCTCTAATCTTCTGTCTTCAATAAGTTTTTCCCTGGCTGCTTTTCTTTCATCTAATGCTTTTTGACGCTCTGCCATGGCCGGATTTTCATCCATTTCGTTTTCACGGTTTTCTTTAGCTTCCTGCTCTTTCAATTGCTTTTTAGTCAATTGCTCTCTTTTCTCTGTTCGGTTTAAAACACGCAGCACCTGATCGCTGATATCAAACCTTTTATTACTAAACAGCATGGTTAAATCTGCTGATTTATCAAAAATGAAATCATAGTTTTTAGCTTCGGCAATATCCTGAACGGCAGTAAAAACCTGATCCTGTATAGGTTTTGCCAGAGCTGCTTTCTGTCTCATTAAATTTCCATCAGCTCCAAATTGTTTCTGCTGATAGTCCATCATTTCATTTTCCAGAAATTTAATTTCTGTTTCTCTTTCTTCAATTAACTCTTTGGTCAATAAAGCTTTTTCGGTCTTAAGACTTTCTTTAAGAGAATTTATATTTAATTTTTTAGCTTCAATTTCCTGTTTCCACTTTTGGGCTTTAAGCTCCAGCTGAGATTTGGCCTCTTTATAGTCAGAAACATTTTCAAGGATATACTCCATATCAATGTAACCAATTCTGGTAGTCTTGCCTTGTGCCTGACTTGTATTAGCTACAATCAAGGCTAAAAATATAAATAAAAATTGTTTTCTCATAACATTACTTTATTTGAAGATTTTTAACCAAAAAACGTTTTATTTCTAAAATTGTTGTCCAATGATGAAATGAGTTTCCCATCCATTAGGTTTTGTAGTGCCCGGAAGCGCATCAAAACCATATCCAAAGTCAATTCCTAATAATCCAAATGCTGGCATGAATACACGTAAACCGGCACCGGCAGAACGGCTCAGGTCAAATGGATTGTAATTTTTAAACCCGTCATAAGAAGAACCCGCTTCTAAGAATGTTAAAGCATAAATAGAGGCAGATGCTTTTAACGTAATTGGATAACGTAATTCCATTGAGAATTTATTATAAATAGTAGCTCCGGTCTGTTGTCCGTATCGGGAACTCGTTTTATCTTCAATTATTGGTGTTAGTGAGTTGTTTGGATATCCTCTTAACTGAATAGTTTCTCTACCATCCATAGAGTAGTTGGCCATACCGTCACCTCCAAGATAGAAACGTTCAAATGGAACCACTCCTCTTGCCTGATCATAAGCTCCTAAGAAACCAAATTCTGTTAAGGTTCTTAAAACTAATTTACCATAAATCTTGGTATACCAGTCTGCTTTAAATTTAACTTTATAATATTCTAACCAATTGTATTTTTTCTGATCTACTTTTGCCGGATCTGCATCGGCACTCTGGTAATCAGACCCTACACTTACAGTTTGCCCGTTTACAGTCTTCGTATAATCTCCGGTATTTACAGGGTTACTGTCTCCGCCTGTATAAGCTGCTCCGGTATTCTGCATTTTATATTCTTTCTGGTTCCCCAGGTCTCCATAGTTTATTCCGTTGAATAAAGAATAAGGAGGAGTCACTTTTGCCGAAAGACTGAACTCAGAACCATAGGTCGGGAATATTGGGTTAACCCCTTTATTACTTCTGGAAATTCCAATTGTATAAGCAAGGTTTCTTGATGCTCCGTTACCAAAGGTAAACAATCCTGTGTAATAATTATTCAAATCATAATGCTGATAACTTACCGACTGTGATAATACGAAGTAGTCATCTGGCACCGTAAGACGTTTTGCTAAACCAACCTGAACGGTAAAAATATTAAAACTTTGGCTTTTATCTGCTGTTCTGGTAGTATAATTGTAGTTGAACTGTTTACTATACGAAATAGAAGAGCTGAATTGTACCGGTTTTTTACCGCCAAACCATGGTTCAGAGAATGATAAACTATAGGTTTGGAAATAAGTACTTCCCTGTAAACGAAGCGCTACTTTTTGTCCGTCTCCCATAGGAAGAGGTTTGTAGGCTTCTTTGTCAAATAATTTTCTGGCCGAGAAATTGTTGAAAGATAAACCTAAGGTTCCAATGAAACCTCCGCCTCCGTAACCTCCCTGAAGTTCAACCTGGCTGGATCCTTTTTCTACTAATTGATATTCGATGTCAACAGTTCCGGCTGCAGGGTCCACATTTCTAAATTCCGGTTTAATAGCTTCCGGATCAAAGAATCCTAACTGTCCAATCTCACGAATGGTTCTAACCAGTTCTTCCTTGCTGTATTTGTTTCCTGGTTTAGTTCTTAACTCACGGTAAATTACGTGGTCATTTGTTTTATCGTTTCCGGTAACATATATTTTATTGAAATAGGCGATAGGGCCTTCTGTAATTCTAATCTCAAAATCGATAGTGTCATTAACCGTTTTTACCTCTACAGCATTGATTTTAGAGAATAAATAACCGTTATTTTGATAAAGATTGGTAATATCCTCACCATCTGGTTTAGAGTTGTCAGCAATTCTTTTTTCAAGTAAAACTCCGTTATAAGTTTCTCCTTTTTTGATGCCTAAGTAACGGTTTAACTGCTGGTCTGAGTAAACCGTATTTCCTAAGAATTTGATGTTACCAAAGTAGTATTTATTTCCTTCTTCAACATCTATTTTGATGGCAAGCATATTTTTTTCTTTGTTATAAGTAACAGAGTCATAAATAATACGGGCATCACGGTATCCTTTTTCTTTATAAGCGGCGATAACCTTCTCTAAATCAGTTTTATATTTTTCCGGAATAAATTTGGAAGCTTTGAAAACACGAAGTATGTTTTTCTGTTTCGTGTCTTTCATCGCTGATCTTAACTGGCTTCCTGAAAGCTGTTTGTTTCCTGTAAATTCAATTTTACTGATTTTAACTTTGTCGCCTTTATCTACCCTTACCAGCATATTTACCTGATTACCAGCAGTGGTATCCGGTGTAGTGGTAATGACTACTTTAGTGTTGTAAAAACCGTCTTTTTTATATTTGTTTTCAATATAGTTTTTAGTCGTTGTAATCAGGTTTTCGTTTACAATTTTATTTTTGGTTAAATTGTTATCCTTTATTAATCCTTCTACTTTACTTTTCTTAACACCAGTTATCTTAACGTCGTTTAATTTAGGAAGTTCCACAATATTTAAATCCAGATAAATACTGTCGTTTTCGACTCTGTTAATATAAAAGGCAATCTCGTCAAACAGACCAAGTTTTCCTAATTTTTTAATAGCCCCGCTGATTTCTTCACCAGGAACGGTTATTTCCTGCCCTTTCTGAAGGCCGGAGAAAGTAACAACGGTTTGTTCATTGAAGCTTATTTTACCAACAACAGAAACTTTGCCCAGTATGTATTTTTTTCCCTGATCAAAAGGAACTCTGTCCTGTGCTTTAACTTGTGAAAAACTACCCAATAGTAAAAGGGTACAGATTATTTGTGGTATTCTTTTTTGTAACACTAAGAAATTATTTAATTTGTTCACTGGTTTTTCCAAATCTGCGTTCTCTTTTTTGATAACTAATAATAGCCTCATATAAATCTTGATCTTTAAAGTCTGGCCACAAGACATCAGTAAAATACAATTCCGCATAGGCGATCTGCCATAACAGAAAATTACTTATTCTATGTTCTCCACTTGTTCGTATTAATAAATCTACGTCAGGTAAATTTTGCGTGTAAAGATGCTCATTTATAATTAAATCGTCAATAGTGTCTATTGAAATTATATTATTTTTAACTTTATCACTAATTACCTTCACAGCGCTTACTAATTCCTCTCTGGATCCGTAACTTAAAGCCAGTGTTAAGGTTAACCTTGTATTGCTTTTTGTTTTTTCAATAACGTCTAAAAGTTCTTTTTGTGCTGTTTTTGGCAATTTTTCAAGATTCCCGATAGCATTAAGTCTGATGTTGTTTTCCTGAAGGGTTACCAGCTCTTTTTTTAACGAATTAATCAATATTTTCATTAAAGCTTCTACTTCCAGTTTTGGACGGTTCCAGTTTTCTGTTGAAAAAGCATAAAGGGTTAAATATTCGATACCTAATTGTGCACAGGCTGTAATTGTTTTTTTTACAGATTTTGTGCCGTTTTCATGACCAAAAGCTCTCAGGAAACCTTGTTGTTTGGCCCATCGTCCGTTTCCGTCCATAATAATGGCCAGATGTTTAGGTAAATTCGATTGATCTATAGAGTCTAGTAAATTCATTGTTATTATTGTGCGCAGTAGCAGGGTTTTTGTCCAAAGGTATAGGTTAAAGTAATACCCGAAAACACATACCAGTCATTATTATTTAAATTTCCAAATTTCAGAACGGTTGTATTGCTGGTGTCAGGATTGCTCCCGTCAATATTGTCGGTAAAAGTATATCTGGCTCCCACTTCGGCTCCTATTACAAAATTGGGCGTTACATTCGATTTTATTCCTAACGTCATCGGAATGGCTATGGAATTTGAATTCACTTTATGAGTTACATTGAGGTTATTTCTGTAGCGGTATAATCCGTCATAAAGAAAAAAGCTCAAACCAGAATATATATAAGGAGTAACTTTTGTATGATAATCGTGTAGATTGAAATCGAAAAAATTGAATTCTAAACCAGCCGAGAATTCTTTCAGATCATTTTTGAAACGATATCCGCGTCTGTTTCTTCCGGCCTCTTCTGAGTCAAAATCGTTTCCGGTAATAGTAGACTGAGTATAAGAAAAACGGTAAGAGTGTCTTGGGCTCCTGTTCCATTTATACAAAACACCTAAGGCCAGCTTGTTTGGGTTAATGTAAGTTGTACTTCCCACATCACCCACAAAGTTACTTCCGCCAATAAAAACACCAAGCTCGTTTATCTGAGCGTTTAGTGTTATAAAAGGGAAAAAACATAACAATAAATTAAAAATTTTCTTCATTTAATTCAAAATTGCGTGCAAATATAATAATTATCGATACGAATCAACGTTCCTTTAGTTAAATGTGCTTTTTTTTCAATTTACCTTATGATTTTGAGCCATTTAATGATGATTCACTACATGCAGAACGAGAAAATGCGGCATTATCGTATAGTGATGAATAAGAAAAGAGTCTAATTTCTCTTGTCTTCACCCCAAAGCAGTTTATTCCTTAGTGTTTTCAGGAAAGTTTCGCCCGGAATTTCAACCATTTTTATTTTATAATCTGTTTTTTTTATTTTAAGAATAGATTCGTTTTTTACAGAAGAAATTCTCGAATCTAAAGAAACTAAGTATTGGTCTTCCCGTCCTGTTACACGCAGCATAATTTCAGTATCGTCCGGGATAACAAGCGGTCTGGCAGTTAAGTTATGAGGAGCAATAGGCGTAATTACTAAGCTTTTAACATCCGGTGTCAGAATAGGTCCTCCGCAGCTTAATGAATATCCCGTAGAACCTGTCGGTGTAGAAATAATTAGTCCGTCTGCCCAATAAGAATTGAGATATTCATTGTTTAAATAGGTTTCGACAGTAATCATCGAAGTAGTGTCTTTTCTGCTCACCGTAACTTCGTTCATGGCAAAATTTAGTTCTTCAAAAGCATTGTTATACGGTTCGCAGCTTAGTCCTAGTAAAGTTCTTTCAGAAGTGGTGTAATTTTGGTCTATTACATATTGTAGTAAGATGTCTATGTTTTCTTTCTGGACTTTCGCAAGAAATCCTAATCTTCCTGCATTTATGCCTAATAAGGGCACGCCTGAATTACGAACAAAAGCAGCAGCCCTAAGGATAGTTCCGTCTCCTCCGATACTTATCAGCATTTCAAAACTGCTGTCAAGTGTAGTGCTTGGAGAAAAAGTTTTATATTCTTTTTTTATTAGCTCTTTTTCATAAAGCATTTTCAGGAAATTTTCTTCAATTACCATTTCTACATTATTGGTATTGAAAAAGGTGAAAATATCTTTAATAATAGGTTCTGTGCTGTTTTGATAATATTGTCCGTAAATGGCTATTTTCATTCTTTGTTAAATTAGAGAATTAGTCAATGTGTCAATTAGATAATTTGCAAATTCGAAAATTGTTTAATTAACTAATTTTCTCATTGGCACATTCATAACTTATATATTAAGGTATTTGTCCAGATAATCAGAGCGTTCTTTTAAGCTGTTAATATAGGTGTCTTCCTGATGCTCTGAAATGATTTCGTAGCCATATCTTCTATAAGTCTGAATGATTTCGTTCATAGCCCCTAATCCGATTTTTATCGTAATCTGAACATTTTCAACATCGGCCTCAGAAATAAAACATCCCAGGATTTTACCATTATTACTTTCTACAATCTGGGTAATTTCGCTCATAGAATAGTCCAGAAGACCTTTTTGTACAATGATAATTCCTCCCTGTTCTTTTAAAAACGGAGTTTCCTGAAAGAATTTCATAATGTCTTCCATTTCATAATACCCAATGTAAAGGTTGTTTTCATCAAGAATTGGAATTACATTGGTGTGGTTTTTTGCGAAAATTTCCAGGACATCAAGCCATACCATTGATTTTCTGGCAAAAAAACGTTCCAGAGTGTATTTGTAATCAATTGTTTTCTTGTCTGTGTCAAAGGTTTCAACATCATCAGAAGAGATGCTTCCAATAAAAACACCGTCCTCTAAAACCGGAAAATGAGAAAAATTCACATCGATAAAAAAGTCCTGAACCGAGGCTATCGTTTCCTGACTATCAATCGCTCTGAAATCATTTGTGATATAGTTTGTAATTTCTGTCATAAATCAATGGAAGATATTTGATGCAAAATAATCAAAAAATACCAAAAACAGCTGTGTTTTACTTTGTATTTTTGTCGTAACAAATATAGTGTTACCAGAATTAATTATCTATTTATATGACAAAGTTAAGTGTAAATATCAATAAAATCGCAACGCTTCGAAATGCCAGAGGCGGAAATGTACCTGATTTATTAAAAGTAGCTGCCGATATTCAGCGTTTTGGAGGGCAGGGTATAACGATTCATCCGCGTCCGGACGAACGCCATATCCGCTATCAGGATGCGCGTGATTTAAAGTCAGTGGTTACAACTGAATATAATATCGAAGGAAATCCACAGCACAATTTTATCGATCTGGTTTTAGAATGTAAACCGGATCAGGTTACACTGGTTCCGGATGCGATTGGAGCCATTACATCATCAGCAGGATGGGATACTATTAAAAATGAAGGTTATTTAACCGAAGTTATTCAGGAGTTCCAAAGAAACGGAATCAGAACCTCTATTTTTGTGGATCCGGTTTTAGAAATGATCGAAGGGGCAAAAAAAACAGGAACTGACCGAATTGAATTGTATACAGAATCTTTTGCGCATCAATATAGTCTGGGTAATGAAAAAGGGATTGATCCGTATGCTGAAGCGGCCAGACTGGCTAATGAACTGGGATTAGGAATCAATGCCGGTCATGATTTAAGTCTGGACAATATAAAATTCTTTAAAGAAAATATTCCGGGATTACTGGAAGTTTCAATTGGACACGCCTTAATTTCAGAAGCACTTTATCTGGGACTGGATAATGTGATGAATATGTATCTGAATAAATTGAAATAAGATTTTAGATTAAAACAATTATAACCTGATGTAATTGGGTTATAATTGTTTACTTTCGCACTTCTCTTATTAAAAGTACGTGTTAAAATCTCTTGCCCTCTTTTTTTTAGCGGCTTTTTCCGGTCTTTATGCTCAGTCTGACATAAAAATCTCGGGAAATGTCAAATCTTCTGAAAATCTAAACCTGAAAGGTGTTACAATCACTTTTGACAGGCACCAGCAGCAATATTATACTATTACCGATTCACTGGGTAATTTTTCCAAAAGCATTCCTCCGGGGGCTTTGACTACAAAAATCAGTCATTTAGATTTTGTCCCAAAAACCATTTACTGTAACGCCGTAAAAGATACGGTAATTGCTGTAGTTTTAGAAAGAGATATCGCACAGCTGCAGGAAGTGGTTATTTCCAATGATAAGAAAGAAGGAGTCAAAACTTTATCAGGCGGCCGGCTTTCGTTTAATTTAAAGGAATTGTCTGCTGTTCCAACACTGTCGGGAACAACAGATGTTATTAAACTTTTACAGTTAACTCCGGGTGTTCAGAATTCTGGAGATGCCAATGGCTATTTGTATGTACGCGGCGGAGATCCGGGGCATAATGCGATTTTTTACAATGAGGCGCCTGTATACGGAATGTCACATTTACTGGGTATTTTTCCTTTTTATAATACAGACCATATTAAGAATGTCGAATTTGATAAATCAGGTTCAAATGCAAAATATGGCGGACGTCTAAGTTCGACTACACTGCTTAATACCAATAAAAAAATACCAGCCGAATTTTCTGTTCAGGGAAATGCAGGTATTCTGGCTTCTCAACTTACTTTGGCGGTTCCTGTTACAGATAAAACGGGTTTTTATATTTCGGGCCGAAAGACCTATATAGACGAAGTCGTAGGGCCATTATTGCAGTCTGATTCAGGAGATAACGATGTTCAGGATATGAAATATGGTTTTTCGGATGCCAATTTTACTTTTTTATCTCAAATTTTCCCAAAGCACCTTCTGTCAATTGATGCGTTTTTGAGTGCCGATAAATTAAAAATAAACGATCCGGAACTGGCATTGCGTACTAATTTAAAATGGAGTAATTATACGGTTTCTCCTTCGTTAACAACTAAATTATCTTCTGAAACCAGTATGATTAATTCCGTTTATTTTAGTCAGTATTCTAATGACTTACGTATGGAACAGGCAGCGATTCAGTTTAATGTGGCTTCTTATGTAAAAGATTTCGGATTTAAAAATGCAGTACAGTTTCGGGTAAAAAACATTCCTTTCGAATCGGGAGTACAATATGTATATCATAATCTGCAGCCTCAAAAAGTAAGTGTCGAGAATCTGACAACAACGGATAATAGCTCACTTCAGAATATTAATGCCAATGAGGCGGCACTTTTTGTGAGTGCCAAACCCAAACTGTCTGAAAATATAACCGCTGAATTGGGCTTAAGAATGAATTATTATACCTCAGGAGCGGATGCTTATCTGCATTTTCAGCCGAGAGTTTTAGTGAATTATGCTGCAAATGAAAAATATTCGTTTTATGCTTCCTATAATAAACAATACCAGTATTTAAGTCTGATTACAACTTCAAGCGTTGGAATCCCGACCGACTTCTGGATAGCAAGTTCTGACGGCATAAAGCCGCAGTCGTCTGATGAATTCTCGATTGGTTCAGATCAAAAGATTTCAAGAAGTTTTTCCAGTTCTTTTGGAGGATTTTACCGTTCTATGAAAAACCTGCTTGAATATCCATATGGCATTACTCAGTTTAATGAAATTACCACTTTTAAAAATGATTTGTATGTGGGAGAAGGAAAAGCATACGGGTTTGAAATGATGCTGAAGAAAAGCAACGGAAAATTTACCGGCTGGCTGAGTTATACCTTAAGCTGGTCAAATCGTCATTTTGACGAACTGAATAACGGAAAAACCTATTTTGCAAAATACGATCGAAGACACAATCTGGCCTTAGTGGTAATGTATGATTTAAACTCCAGATGGAATTTTGGGGTGACACAGTTATTTGGTTCAGGCAACAGGTTTACAATGCCTACCTCCTGGTATTTTATTAATAACAATCCGGTTAAGGAATATTCAGGATATAATAATGCGCAGATGCCGGATTATATCAGAACAGATCTTTCGGCCAATTATTACTTTGTTAAAAGCGCCAAAAAAGAAAGCGCTTTAAACTTTTCAATTTATAATACCTTCAATATTACCAATCCTATTTATGTGGTTTTGAATGTGAGGAAGACTGAAAATGCAAATGAAATAGAAACAACTCAGGATAAAAAAGTGTTATACCGAATTCTGCCTTCGATAAGCTGGAGGTTTAAATTTTAGAATATGAAAAAATATTATAGTGTATTGTTTTTTGTATTACTGCTCTTAAGCTGTGCGGGCGATGATTTTAGTATGAAGCAGAGTACAGAATCAAAAATAGTGGTAGAGGGCTGGATTGAAGAAGGTGATTATGCCAATGTATTATTGTCCAGCAGTATTCCCGTTACCGATGTTGTGGATACAACGAATGTGTTGAACCATGTTATAAGATCGGCTAAAATTACAGTTTCAGATGGTATAAATTCAGAGGTTTTAAAAGTTAAGAATGATAAAAACAGAATACCGCCATTTGTGTATTACGGAAATACTTTAAAAGGAGAAGCCGGGAAAGCTTATTCTATTAAAATTGAATATCTGAACAGGGTGGTAGAAGCAGTGTCGGCTATTCCAAAATCAGTAGAGCTTAAAAGTGCTGAATATGTTAAGACTAAACCGACTGATACCACTGGATATATTTTTGTAAAGTTTGATGATCCGGCCAATGAAAAAAACTATTACCAGATAGCGACAAAAATTGAAGGGGAAGAACCCGTTTTTGTGCCTTCTTTTTATGGTAATTTAGATGATAAAAACTTTGAAACAGCTTCGGTTTCGGTAAAGGTTAACAGAGGGGTAATATTGTTTCCTAATACACAGTTTGATCCGTATTTTGAGGATGGAAGTTTGATTTATGTAAAACTGCGGACCCAGACCAAAGAAGCACTGGATTTCTGGAACAGCTGGCAGAATGAAATTGTAAACAGTAAAAATCCTATTTACCCGTCTAATACGAGTTTAAAATCAAATATAAAAGGAGGAATTGGTATTTGGGCAGGATACGGTCAGAGTACCTTAATCGTTAAAACACCTCCAAAAAAATAAAGCCGGTCTGAATATTTCAAACCGGCTGTTATTAGTGTAATGCTTTAAAAGCGATTATTGTTTTTTGTTAAAACCACTTAAGAAGTCTTCAAATTTAGTCATAAAACCGTCAAATCCTTCAGAGAAGTAAGTGCTCATAGCTGCTTGTGTGTTATCACCAAATTTTAAATAGTAACTTTCTTTATAGTATTGTACCTTAACCTGCTCAGTACCTTCCATCCAGGTACCGTCAGGATACCACTGGTTAACTGTCCATACAGGAATTGTAGTGTAATAGCTGTTTCTGTCGTTTTCTTCAGTATGATCTATAATATCAGCTATCTTAGTTCCGTCTTTTTTAGAAACTAAAATCAGCTTTATGTTCTTGTTGAAATTAGCGACACTTCCTTCAGAATATTTTTTATTATAATTGTTTAGTGCTGCATAATAAGCTTTAAAGTCAGTATTTGGACTTGAGTAATCAGGATATTCCGGAGATTTTAAAGAATTTTCTAATGCAGCCTCATCAGTTCCTTCAGCAACTAAATCCATATCGGCAACAATGACAAAGTTGTCCATTAATTGGAATAAACCATTTGCTTTTCCTCTGTATTGAAGAAGTTCTTCTCCTTCAATTAATTTGTCAATGTCAGCATTACTTCCGGAATTAAAATCAATTAAAGTTTTTCCATTGTAAGTAAGTGTTGCTTTAGCGGTGCTCTGAGCTGCTTTTACACTGCTCATTTCCCAGGTATAACCGTCATTTAAAGTTACTTTGTAGGCAAAGTCAGTCGGAGTTTCTTTTCCGCCGGTATATTTAGCTGTTTGAGTTAATGCAGCTGCTTGTGTTCCATCTATTGTTAAAACAGCATCAACAGAGGTTGGTAAGTAATACCAGTCCAGAATGTCTGGTGTAATTGGACCGTAAGTTTGAGTTTCTTCATCCCATCCCCATTCTCCGTAAGTGTCAGTATTCGATACTTTTATATCAGAAGAAGTGCTTTTAGAAGATAAAGCGGCGTTGTTGGTAGTTTGTCCTTCTTTAGCAGGGAAAACGAATTTTAGTTCAGAAGTTGAAGCTGTTTTGATCCAGATTTTTTCAGTACTGTTCCAGGTATAGATACCGTAAACTCCAGATACGGTTAATATTTCTTCTACACCATTTGTGCTTTTTCCGTCGAAAATATCAACTGGGCTCTGAGTAAGTAATTTTGATAAGTTTTCAAGAGCTTCAATGGCACTTGAACTTTTGGTTTTATCCAGCTGAACAAGCATGTCGTTGGCTTCGGCTTCCAGTTTTACTTTTTGTTGGGAAGGAGTTAAATTAGAGTACGGCTGCTTAAGAATTTCAGCAATCTGTTCTTCTAAAGTTAATTCTGTCTCCGGTTTAGTTTCGTCATTGCTGTCGTCACTTGAACAAGAAACCATAAGCTGCGACGCAACTAATGATAATAAAACGAATTTTCTGATCATGATTTGTGTTTAATTAAATGAAATTGTTGGTTCTGTTTTAGGCCGCAAGATACCTTTTTTAAAATTTAAAACTTTACGGGAAACCGTAAAAAAGTAAACTTTTTTTTATTAATAGACTTTAAGAGAAATAGTAGCGATAAAACATTCTGTTAAAGAATAATAGATTAAGTTTTTTAAATTTGTGCTAAAATTTTTTAAAACAAAACAGTAATGCTTTATTCAAAAATAGAAGGCGAAGGAAAACCTTTTGTCATCATGCACGGATTTTTAGGAATGTCTGACAACTGGAAAACACTGGCAGGACAATATGTAGAAGCCGGATTTCAGGTTCATATTCTTGATTTACGAAATCACGGACGCAGTTTTCATTCGGAGGAATGGAGTTACGAAGCAATGGTGCAGGATGTTTACGAATACTGCCGGGCCAGTCAGTTAACCCGAATTGATCTGCTGGGACATTCGATGGGAGGAAAAGTGGCCATGCTTTTCGCTGCGACGTATCCGGAAATAGTAGATAAGCTTATAGTAGCAGATATTGGTCCGAGATTTTACAAACAGCATCATGGAGATATTCTGGCAGGTTTAAATGCGGTTGACTTCTCAGTAAAACCAAGCCGAAATGAGGTGGAAGCTGTTTTAACCACTTATGTTCCGGATTTTGGAACCCGCCAGTTTTTATTAAAAAACTTATATTGGAAAGAACCCGGACAACTGGCATTCCGATTTAATTTAGAGGCGTTTAATAACAATCTGGATGCAATTGGAAAACCGCTGGCAGAAAACCTGACTTTCTCAAAACCCGTATTGTTTATCAGAGGAGGGAATTCAGGGTATATTCAGGATGCTGATCTGGACGGAATAAAAAAACATTTTCCGGATTTTAAACTGGAAACAATCCCAAATGCCGGGCACTGGCTTCATGCCGAAAACCCTAAACTGTTTTTTGAAATGACAGCAGAGTTTTTGAAAGAGTAGTAATTTTTGATAAAAAATTTAGTACTTTTAAAGTAAATTTTAAATTGTAAAAACTATGAAATTATTACTCAGACTCCTTGTTACCGCCGCTTTGGTTTTGTTACTGTCTAACATTTTGTCAGGGGTTCATGTGGCCAGTTTTGCAACAGCCTTAATTGTTGCTGTGGTTTTAGGATTGCTGAATGTTTTTATAAAACCAATTCTGGTAATACTCACGCTTCCGGTTACAGTGGTAACGCTGGGCTTATTCCTGCTGGTAATCAACGCCCTTATTATTTTATTGTGCACTAACATCGTCGGAGGATTTGCGGTCGATTCGTTCTGGACAGCACTGATCTTTAGTGTTATTTTGTCTATACTTCAGTCTATTACTTATAAAATAGTAGGAGACGATAAATAAAAGAAAATGGAAAGCAGATTAAAACTGCTTCAAATACAATACATTAAAAACTTGGTTGGGTTGCAAAAATTTTATAATTTTGCAACCCAATTTTATTATGTAAATTAAAGAAGAAGATGGATATTAAAAGAGTAGCAATAGACGCTGTAAACGAGACAATTGTAATGAACGTTGTTCATATGGATTACAAAGGTCAAGTGGCAAAAAGAATTAACGAAAAAATGCCTTTGGCTCAGGTAAAAGGATTTAGAAAAGGCGCTGTGCCTAAAGATCTTGTTGAAAAACAATACGGAAAAGGTATTAAACAGGAAGAAATTAAAAAAGTAGTTGATTTGGCTTTAGAGCGTTATATTCAGTCTGAAAGATTAAATCTTTTAGGAACTCCTCTTGCTAAAGTAAACGAAAATTTTAACTGGGATGCAGAAGAGTTAACTTTTGAATACGAAATTGGTTTAGTGCCAAACTTCGAAATTGATCTTGAAGCTAAAAATAATATCGTAAAGTATATCGTTACAGCTGACGATAAATTAATCGACGGACAAGTAGAACGTATCCAAAAACAATTTGGAAAAGCAATTCCACAAGAAGTATCTGATGCAAAATCTGACTTAACCGGAACTTTTTCAAGCGAAGCAAACGGAATCAACAATACAACTACAATTGCTGTAGAAGCATTCAGTAAAAAAGCTCAAAAACAATTCACAGGTAAAAAAGTTGGAGATGTAGTTACAGTAAGCACAAAAGGTTTATTTGACGACGATCACCAATTAATGGATTACTTAAAAGTGGGGCATGAAGGTGTTCATGGTTTAGATGTTGAGGTAAACTTTACTATTGAAGCAATCAATGGTTCTGAGCCGGCTGAATTAAACCAGGAATTATTCGACAGACTTTTTGGTGAAGGAAAAGTAGCTTCTTTAGACGAATTAAAAGCTAAAATTAAAGAAGATGCAGAAGCTCAGTTCGCTCAGCAGGCTGACCAAAAACTATTATTAGATGTTCAGGATTTCTTAATCGAAAACACAAAATTCGATTTACCGGCTGAATTCTTAAAAAAATGGTTACAGACTGTAGGAGAGAAAAAATTAACTGCCGAAGAAGCTGAAGTAGAGTACGCAAGATCTGAAAAAGGTTTACGTTTCCAGCTGATCGAAGGAAAAGCAATGGCACAAAGCAACATCCAGATTACTTTTGAAGATCTGAAAGCTTTCACTTCAAATGCAATCAGACAGCAAATGGCTCAATTTGGTCAGACAAATCCAACTAATGAAGAAGTAGAAGGAATTGTGGCAAGAGTCTTATCTAACCAGGATGAAGTGAAAAGACTTTCTGAGCAGGTTGTAGCTGAGAAATTGTTAGAATTGTTTAAAGAAAAAGCAAATCCAACAACTAAAGAAGTAACTTACGAGGAATTTATTGCAGCTTCTTACGGAGAATAATTTCTGAAAAATAATTATATTTGAGCGTCAGGAGATTTTTTCTTCTGACGCTTTTTTTGTTTCCTGTTTTAAACAAATAAAAGAACCATTTCAGACATAATGGCATCCTTTATAAAAAGGTATGACCTTTGCAGAAGATGAAAAAGTATACAACAAAATAAAACGTAAAACTTAGAACACATACATATGAACTACGGTAAAGAATTCAAAAAATTTGCTACAAAGCACCACGGGGTAAACAGCATGTATTATGACAAAATCATCAGCGCTATGACGCCAATGAATTTGACTCCGAATATTATTGAAGAACGTCAGTTAAACGTTTCCATCTTAGACGTTTTTTCCAGATTAATGATGGACAGAATTATCTTTCTGGGAACCGGAATCGATGACCAGATTGCCAATGTCGTTCAGGCACAGCTATTATTCTTAGAAAGTGCCGATGCCTCAAAAGATATCCAGATTTATTTAAACTCTCCGGGAGGAAGTGTTTACGCAGGTTTAGGAATTTATGACACCATGCAGTACATCAAGCCGGATGTGGCTACGATTTGTACCGGAATGGCAGCTTCTATGGGAGCCGTTTTATTATGTGCAGGAGCAGCAGGAAAACGTTCTGCGTTGCCGCATTCAAGAGTAATGATTCACCAGCCATCCGGAGGAGCACAAGGTGTTGCTACAGACATGGAAATCAACTTACGTGAGATGCTGAAACTGAAAGATGAATTGTACCACATCATTTCGCAGCATTCAGGTCAGTCCTTTGAAAGAGTTCACAAAGACAGTGAGCGTGATTACTGGATGATCGCTGACGAAGCAAAAGAATACGGAATGATCGACGAAGTTTTGACAAGAGGATAATTTTAAAAGATTCTAAGGTTATTATCCCGATAGCTATCGGGACTAGGTATTTCTGTTTAACCTGAAAATCAAACAAAAAATAAAAGTTTAAGCTGTAAAGGATTAAGTTTTTAAGTTTTAATTAAATCGAAAACCTTAGAAACTTAGTATCTTTGCAGCTTAATAACTTAAATAAAGAATGGCAAAAGTAGTATTAGAATGTTCGTTTTGTGGAAGAAAAAAGCCAGAAACTAATTTATTAATAGCCGGTATCAATGCACACATTTGTGATAAATGTATTGAGCAGGCACACGGAATTGTTTTAGAAGAATTAAAATCCAGCGGAAGCTCTAAACTGGTTGGAGATTTAATCCTAAAAAAGCCAAAAGAAATCAGAGCTTTTCTGGATCAGTACGTTATTGGTCAGGATCAGACAAAAAAAGTAATGTCGGTTGCCGTTTACAATCACTACAAACGTTTAATGCAGCAGCAGTTAGACGATGAGGTAGAGATTGAAAAAAGTAATATTATCATGGTTGGACAGACCGGAACAGGAAAAACACTGGTTGCCAAAACGATCGCTAAAATGCTGGATGTTCCCCTTGCCATTGTAGATGCGACTGTATTAACAGAAGCCGGTTATGTAGGAGAGGACGTTGAAAGTATTTTAACCCGTTTGCTGCAGGCCGCCGATTATGATGTAACCAAAGCCGAAAGAGGAATTGTATTTATAGATGAAATTGATAAAATTGCCCGCAAAAGCGATAATCCGTCTATAACACGTGATGTTTCCGGAGAAGGAGTACAGCAGGCGTTATTAAAATTATTAGAAGGAACCGTTGTAAATGTGCCGCCAAAAGGAGGACGTAAACACCCGGACCAGAAATTTGTCGAAGTAAATACCCAAAATATACTGTTTATTGCAGGAGGAGCATTTGATGGAGTAGAACGTATTATTTCAAAACGTTTAAACCGTCAGGCTGTAGGATATTCTACTTCTAAGAATACCGATAATATCGACAAAGACAATTTGTTACAATATATTATCCCAAAAGATATTAAGGATTTTGGACTTATTCCGGAGATCATTGGCCGTTTACCGGTTTTAACACATATGGATCCGTTAGACAAAGAAACGCTTCGTGCTATCCTGACACAGCCTAAAAATGCATTGGTAAAACAATATCAGAAATTGTTCTTAATGGATGATGTTGAATTTAGTATTACCGATGAAGCTTTAGATTTTATTGTAGATAAAGCTTTAGAATACAAATTAGGTGCCCGCGGATTACGTTCGCTTTGTGAAGCGATCTTAACAGATGCGATGTACGAACTGCCAAGTTCTGAAGATAAAGTTTTATCGATTGATAAAGATTATGCAGAACATACCTTAAGTAAAAATTTATTGAAGCGAATGGAAATTGCTTCTTAAGAAAATATAGTACAACACACTTTTTTAAGTTTTAAACTTTGAAAAGTTCAAATTTTATAAAACCTGTTCATTTATTTGGGCAGGTTTTTTTTATGACTATCAACAACTAATTTTGAATGAAACAAATTACAAAACTGAGAAAAAATCCTATATTAGTTTAAAAATAGAATTATGAAAAAAATAAAACGGAGTCTGTTATTTTTAATGCTGTTTTCTGTGACCACTATTTTCAGTCAGGCGAAAACGGCTGTAATCAATGATTTTGTAAAGGCCGTTTTTATTCAAAATAAATCGGCACAGTTTATCGCCGATCAGTATATTTATTTTGAGCCCGTTACCGACCCTAAAGTTTCCTCTACTGAAAGAATGAAATTTATTGAAATGTTATTATCGAACTTAAGGAAGGAAAAAATTAAAGCATTTGATTCTTCTAATTTTCAAGTTGTAAATTACGCAGATTTTAAAGGAGATAAAGTAAAGTTTTTACATGAAACAAACGATTCTTATATTGTTCTCAGTAACAATATTCCTCTTGTTTATGTGTATATGAAAGAGAATAGAATATTTTCTTTTAATTATGTTTTAAAAGGAGGAGAGGCACTTTTTATAACGTATTAATTTAATGTTTTTTTGATATCAGTTTATTCATAGGGAAGGGCATGGCAATTAACCATTATTTACTTGTGCTGGTTGTTTTTTTATTTTCTTGTAATAAAGAAAACAAAACAACAACCGTTTCTGAAAACAAACATAAAATCGAAATAGTTTCAAAAGAAAAAGCCCGGCATGAAATCAACTACAGCGATTATTATAAAGCAGCAGCAGAGTACTGTATAACGAATAATTTAAACAAAAATCAGTTTATCCTAATCGACTTAGGACTGCATTCCGGATTAAAACGTTTTTTTGTATACGATTTTAAAAAGAAAGAAACCGTTAAATCGTATATGGTAAGTCATGGCTGTGGAGACAATCAATGGGGCAGAACCTCTTCAAAAGAGAAACCGCAGCTTAGTAATGAATTTGATTCGCATTGTTCTTCGCTGGGAAAATATGTGATTTTAGATCGTGGTGTGAGTCAGTGGGGAATCAAAGTTAATTATGTTCTGCAGGGAAAAGACAAGACGAATTCCAACGCCCGAAGCCGAGCCATCGTTCTGCATTCCTGGGAGGCTGTTTCGGATAATGAAGTTTATCCTGAAGGAACACCGGAAGGCTGGGGCTGTCCGGCAGTTTCAAACGAAAGCATGAAAGAAATTGATGCACTTTTGAAAACGAATAAAAAAGTTTTAATGTGGATTATCAAGTCCTGATTTTGGTAGTTATGAAAATAAAACGTTCTAATTAGCCCTGATCGAAACGGCATCCTTTTGTTGTCTCGTTTTTCTAACGAGACAACAAAAGATATAGTGGAGAGCAGGAATCAAAGGTTCTTTTGAAAAACGAATCGATCTGCTCCTAAAAACTACTGCACCCTAAATTTCTCGCGGTATTCAATAGGTTTCATTCCGACCATTTTATAAAAGACTTTACGGAAAGCCTTTGGGTCGTTGTAGCCGGTTTTTTCGATAATTTCTGAAATCGAAAGCTGCGTTTGTTCCAGGTATTTTTTTGAACTTTCTACTCTTATATTCTGCAGATATTCAATGGGCGGAATTCCGGTTACCTGTTTAAAACGGCGTGTCATGTTTCTGGCGCTTGTAGGGATATCTTTAGTGATTTCTTCCAGTTTTTCGATACTATGATACTGGCTTTCTATTTTTTGCTGCAGCTGGGCGACCAGAGCATCGTTATGCAAATGATTGGGTCTGAAAGTACTGAAATAACTCTGTTTGTAGCGGTTTAAATCAATAGAAAAGATCTTGGCAATCTGTACCGCCGTTTCATTTCCGCAGTATTTTTGAATTAAAAGAATCAATAAATGGAAAGTTGAGGTTGAACCGCCGCTGGTATACAAACTGCCGTCTGCTGTTAAAGTCTCTTCGGGTTTTAGTTTTACAAGCGGAAAAGCTTTGGTAAAAGCACTGCAGGCGTCAACATGAGTAGTGGCCAGTTTTTCGTTTAATAAGCCCGAAGCCGCAAACAAAAAAGCTCCCGTACAAAAACTCGCCAGTTCGGCTCCTGCCTTATGCTGTTTTTGCAGCCAGGGAATAAATTTCCTGTTTTTGGCAATCATTTCGGCCATATTATCAGTGGTAAAAGCCGGAATCAGAATTAAATCTAAAGCTTCTGAATTTTCAATAGCGTTGACTTCATATCCAAATAAGTTTTCCTGATCGATTTGTTCAGCCGACTGAAAAATAGTAATTCCGAAAGGTTTTTCAGGTTTTTTGCTTAATTTATTCGCTGTTTCAAAAACTTCTAAAATGGCGGCTATACTTAATAATTTGTAATCGTGAGGAACGATTAAACCTACTTTCTTGCTCATGATGGATGGTTTTTTGGAAAATTAATGGCAGAACAAATGTAAGTATTTTGTCTTAAATGCCCCTAAAGTTGACTTTTATTGTATCCGGAAGGAGGCTTTAAAAAACTAAATTTGTTTTTAAATAATTGTAACTTTATATCTTATGGAAACGAAAATGTATTTAAATCTGGCTGTAAAAGAGCTGAATAAGGCGATAAAATTTTTTAACGAATTAGGTTTTTCTGTGAATCCGAAATTTACAAATGAAAAAGGAGTTTGCATTGTCATTGGTGAAAACATCAATGTCATGCTTTTGGCAGAAGCGTTTTATCAGACTTTTACAGACAAGCAGATCTGTAATTCTCATACAACCAGTGAAGCCCTTATTTCTATTTCGTTAGAATCAAGGGAGAAAGTAGATGAAATGCTTGAAAAAGCAGTTAAGGCTGGTGGAACCGATTATAAAAGAGAGCAGGATTATGGATGGATGTATCAAAAAACTTTTCTGGACTTAGACGGGCATCATTGGGAAGTTTTCTTTATGGATGAAAGCCAGATTCCGGAGAACATGTAAATAATCAATTAAAACGAAGCAAATCACAAAAACTATAAAAATGATCACAATTAAAAACACAGTTAAGGCATCTCCTGATAAAGTCTGGAATTTCTGGAATACTCCGGAACATATTACAAAATGGAGCTTCGCTTCTCCTGACTGGCATACGCCTTACGCAGAGGCTGATTTGAGAGAAGGAGGGAAATTCAAATCGACTATGGCAGCAAAAGACGGAAGTATGAGTTTTGATTTTGAAGGTGAATTTACCTTAGTAAAACCAAACGAAGCGCTTTCGTACGTTATGGCTGACGGAAGAAAAGTTGAAATTACTTTTACAGAAACAGCAGATGGTGTTGAGATAATAGAGCGTTTTGATCCGGAAACCCAAAACCCCGAAGAAATGCAGCGTGCCGGCTGGCAGGCTATTCTGGATAATTTTAAAAGTTATGTTGAGGCTGATTAATCAGACACCTTAAAGTAACACCTTTTCAAATAATACAAACTTAATTTAGCTTACATTACTTATATGGTTTAAAAAGAAATAAAAAAAAATATCTAACCCAACAAAAAAAACAAAAAATGACAAAACAAATATGGTTGAATCTTCCTGTAAAGGATGTGGCAAAAGCGAAAGACTTTTTCTGGAAAATTGGTTTTTCGTTTAATGAACAGCATGATACGCCAAGTTCGACGTGCATGGTTGTAGGTGAAGGACATTTTGTAGTAATGCTTTTCGAGGAAATGCTTTTTTCAGGTTTTTCTCAAAACGGCCTTACCGATACTAAATTAAGCTCGGAAGTATTGATTTCGATCGATGCCGAAAGTAGAGAAGAAGTTGACGAATTAGCGGAAAAAGTCAAAGAAGCCGGCGGAACTGTTTTTGCTCCTCCCGCTGAAAGTCAGGGCTGGATGTACGGCTGCGGTTTTGCCGATTTAGATGGTCATCGTTGGAATGTTTTATTTATGGATTTTAGTAAATTACCAGATTAAGATGGAAAAATTAGTATTTAATAGTGAGATAAAGGCTTCTAAAGAAAAAATTTGGAAAGTCTTATGGGACGATAGCACCTATAGAAAGTGGACAAGCGTTTTTGCAGAAGGGAGTTACGCTGAATCGAATTGGAACGAAGGGGACAAAATTTATTTTTTAGGACCAGGCGGAGGAGGAATGAATAGCATTATTGAAAAGAAAATTCCGTATGAATATATGGCTTTTAAACATTTGGGAGAAATAAAGGATTTTAAAGAAGTACCTATTGATGATAAAGCGAATGAATGGAGCGGTTCAATGGAAACGTATAGATTAGATCAAAAAGGCGATTTTGTAGATCTTCATGTAGAAGTAGATGTAATTGAACAACATCTCGATTATTTTAAAGATGCTTTTCCTAAAGCCTTAGAAATTATTAAGGAGTTGGCTGAAGGGTGAGAAAATAGAGAATAGAATAAAGAGAATAGAATAAAGAGAATAGAATAAAGAATTATTTTTTGTAAACAACAAGCAACAAACAATTAACATTAAAACACATAAAACATCATGGCAGCAATAAATCCATATTTAATGTTTAACGGAACTTGCGAAGCAGCGTTCCTGTTTTATAAATCAGTTTTTGGCGGTGATTTTCCATATATCGGAAAATATAAAGATGCTCCAACAGAAGAAGGAGATGCACCGCTTTCAGAAGAGGCTTTAAACCGAATCATGCACGTTTCACTTCCAATTGGGAATACTATTTTAATGGGAAGTGATAGTCATCCGAAATACGGAGATGTAGGTTTTGGAGATAATTTCTCTGTTTCTGTCAATACAGAAAGTAAAGAAGAGGCAGATAAAATCTTTAATGGACTTTCGGCTGGTGGAAAAGTAGAAATGCCCATGAATGATACTTTCTGGGGATCTTATTTCGGAATGTTTAAAGACAAATTCGGGGTAAACTGGATGGTAAGTTTCGATAAAAATGAACCAATGAAATAATGTAAAAGTTATGTTATTTCAATAGTAAAACATAATTGTTAAATTACTTGAAAAAGCACATGAAAATGTGCTTTTTCGTTTTAAAAAAACAAGGATTATTCTTTTTTATCATCAGGAGATTACCGATTTTTGTCGCTTTCAAAATCAATTTAGATAAAATGGCAGCAGAGGATAAAGAAATTATTTTATTAAAAGTTTCAGGACACGATAAAATAGGGGTTACAGCAGGTTTAACAGCCGTATTGGCAGCTTATGATGCGAATATCTTAGATATTGGCCAGGCTGATATTCACGACACGCTTTCTTTAGGGATTTTGTTTGAAATTGCTGCAGGCTCTTCATCTGCACCTGTTTTGAAAGACTTGTTGTTCAAAGCTTACGAATTGGAAATTAAAGTAAAATTTATCCCTATTTCAATTGAGGATTATGAAAAATGGGTAAAATCACAGTCTAAGCAGCGTTATATCATTAATATTTTAGGCGAAAAACTGGCGGCTTCACAACTGGCAGCCGTTACTAAAATAATGTCTGATCAAAATTTAAATATTGATTCTATCATACGTTTAACAGGAAGAACTTCTATTGTCGAAAAAGAACAGTATCCTCGTTCTTGTATTCAGCTATCTGTAACGGGAGAAATTGTCAACAAGATTATCATGACGGCAAGTTTTATGGAAATTTCCAGAACGCTAAATGTCGATATTTCATTCCAGGAAGATAATATTTACAGAAGAAACCGCCGTTTGGTTTGTTTCGATATGGACTCTACATTGATCCAGACCGAAGTTATCGACGAGCTGGCTGAACTTAACGGAGTAGGCGATCAGGTTCGTGCTATTACAGAATCGGCTATGAATGGTGAAATTGATTTTAACGAAAGTTTCAAAAAACGTATGGCGCTGCTGGAAGGTTTAAGCGAAGAGGTACTTCAGAAAGTGGCAGTAAATCTGCCTATTACACAAGGTGCACACCGTTTGATGAAAGCTTTGAAATACTACGGATATAAAACCGCAATCCTGTCAGGAGGATTCACCTATTTTGGTGAATACCTGCAGAAAGAACTTGGAATCGATTATGTTCATGCCAATCAGTTAGAAATAAAAGACGGGAAATTAACTGGTAAATATTTAGGAGATATTGTAGACGGACAAAAGAAAGCCGAATACCTTAAAGCCATTGCAGAAAAAGAAGGCATTCATATTAACCAGACCATTGCGGTTGGTGACGGAGCAAACGATCTTCCAATGTTAAACTTAGCTGGTTTAGGAATTGCTTTTCATGCAAAACCAAAAGTAAAAGAAAGTGCCTCTACTTCAATCTCAAGTTTAGGATTGGATGGTGTTTTATACCTTTTAGGATATCATGATAGATATATTGATATGATGTAGAAAATTATTGTTTACGATTTTTGTCATTTCGACGTAAGGAGAAATCTTCGCAAGTAACTCGACAAAGATTGACAATTTTGATTGCGGAGTTTCTAGTGAAGATTTCTCCTTATGTCGAAATGACATACATAACTAAAAAAACAAAACCTCAGTCTTTTTAATAAAGAACTGAGGTTTTTTTATTTGGGCATGTCCCGCCAGAAAAAGGCGGGTCGGGCTATTCGTTACAATCTTTTATGGTTTACGATAGCTATCGGAAACCATAAAAGGATTTCCACTACTATCCCTCATGCGGACCAATAGAATTAGCGTCTTTAAATTATCTCAAAAATTAAATTAACTTTAGTTCTAACGTGATATCCCTCATGTTCTCCACACAGCCAGTTTGGAGATTTCAGGATCACTTTTTGAAGGTCTTTTTTTGCTTTGTTTCCCATTTTATTATTAACAAAAACATTGGTTATCGAGCCATCCATTTCAACAACAAAATTTAAAGAAATTGGTCCTTTAAAATTTTCGCCTGTCTTTGTCTTTTTGAAGTTCTCTAAAATGAATGCTGTAAATTTATCTTTGCCGCCATTAAATTCGGGCTTTACTTGAACTGTTTCAAATTCATAAAGTTTTTTTTGGATATGACTTAATGGTTCAGCCTCCTGACAAGTTGATTTTTGTGCCAGAAAGATAAAAAATAAATAGAGAAAGACTTTTTTGGGCATGAAGAGTGACTTTTTTTATTTTCTGGATTCCAGTTCTTTTTTGATTGCTTTTAAAGTATTCATATTTAAAATGAAAATAGGAAGCAGTGCAATCGGGATAATATTCGAAGCGCTAAAACCTTTATTGGCAATAAGAAACATATTAAGCCCAAAGAGCAGCAGCAATACAACCCCAAAAATATAAGTTACAGTTTTTAGCGATTTCTGCGTTTTGATCAGCTCTTCGCTGCTCATTTCACGGAATTTAGTATTTTTCATTTTATATAATTTTATAAGAGAAGACTAAAGAGTTATTTGTAATGGGTAATTTTTAAAACTTTTGAGTTTTTTGCGTCAATAATAATTAAAAATGTCCCACCTAGTTTTTCAAACGATAATGTCCCGTTGATAACCCAATAATTATCAATTAGATAGGTTTCGTAAGGTTTCTGATCCTTAATTTGTGATTCTCCATAAATCCCAAAAAGAATAGGTTCAGCTATTTTTATGGCAGTAGTATGGTCTTTTATTAGTAGTTTCTTATTATCAACAAGATTATGCTGTTTGGAGTCACTAACATTAAGTGCATTTTTCAATTCCTTTTCAGCGTTTTCTTTTCCCAATTTCAGATGAGTGACCTCAGAGCAGGAATTAAAGATGCTGATTAAAAAAATAAGAGTTAAAACTTTAATTTGATACGGTATTTTTTTCAGGGTTCTATAAGCCAAAACTATATTCAGATAAGATATAATTTAACACATTTCTTTCAGCTGTTCCAGATAATCTCTCTGGTTTGAAAGTCTCGGGATTTTATTCTGCCCGCCCAGTTTATTTCTTTCTTTTAACCAGTCGTAAAACAAATTTTCGCGGGCTACATTGATTACTAAAGGGTTTAAGGTCATATTGTTATAACGTTTGGCTTCATAATCAGAGTTTAAAGTCTGAAGGGTTTCGTCCAGTACTTTTTGAAAAAGGCCTACATCGGCAGGGTTTTTCTTAAATTCGATCATCCATTCATGGGCACCTTTTTCCTTGTCCTGCATAAAAATAGGAGCAACCGTATAATCAATAACTTCGGTCTGCGTTATCTGGCAGGCTTTGGCAATAGCCTGATCGGTATTTTCTACCATTAATTCCTCCCCAAAAACATTAATATGATGTTTAGTCCTTCCGGTTACTCTTATTCGGTAGGGATTTAATGAAGTAAAACGAACGGTATCGCCAATTAAATAGCGCCATAAACCGGAATTGGTTGTAATAACAATGGCGTAGTTTTTATTCAGCTCCACATCGGCGAGACGTACGATTTTTTGATTAGGCATCCCAAAAGTGTCCATTGGAATAAACTCATAAAAAATACCATAATCAAGCATTAACAGCAAATCGCTCGAATTGTTTAAGTCCTGAATGGCAAAGAAACCTTCGGAAGCATTGTAAATTTCGTAGTATTTGAAATCTTTGCTGGGCAGGATTTTTTTATATTGTTCTTTATACGGAGAAAAGCTGACACCTCCGTGAAAATACACTTCAAGATTAGGCCAGAGTTCCAGTAAACTTTGTTTGCCGGTGTTTTCAAGAACCTTATTCATTAAAACCAGCATCCAGGAAGGCACTCCGGCAAAACTAGTTACATTTTCATTTTTGGTTTCATTAATAATCGCAGCGATTTTACTTTCCCATTCGCTCATTAATGATGTTTTACTGCTGGGAGTACTGCTGAATTCTGCCCAGATAGGCATATTTTCAATCAATATGGCCGATAAGTCACCAAAAAATGTATTGTTGTTTTCATAAATTTGGGAACTTCCGCCCAAACGAAGACTTTTTCCTAAAAACAATTCTGAATCTTCATTATTATTTAAATACAAACAAAGCAAATCCTTACTGCCTTTATAATGACAGTCTTCCAGTGCCTCACTGCTCACCGGAATAAACTTGCTTTTGGCATTGGTAGTACCGCTCGATTTGGCAAACCATTTAATTGGCGATTCCCAAAAAACACCCTGCTCACCCTGACGGGTACGTTCAATTAAAGGCTGTAATTCTTCATAAGCAGAAATGGGAACTCTTTCGGCAAAAGTCTGATAAGAATTAATAGAGGCAAAATCATATTTTTTTCCAATAACCGTATTTTCCGATGCTACTAATAAATTATGTAATAGTTCCTCCTGAACCTCATTTGGATATTTTAAAAAAAGTTCAATTTGGTGTATCCTCTGTTTCAGCACCCAGGAAGCGAAAGAATTTATTATTGATAAAGGCATGGATAATGGTTGTTGTTAGATATTAGTTTTGCCATTACTGGTAAATCAGGAAACTTAAAATTTGAATATCAGAAGACAAATAGTAACTTTGCTGTCATATCAAAAATAGTGTTTTTTGTAATAAAAAACACGTTGTATTGACTAAAGATTTTAATTCAAAAAATGATTTTCAAAAATTAAAAATCAAAACTTTGAACCGTAAATCTGAAATCTGAATATTTTTAAAACCTACAATTTTAACCCAATGACATATCAGGGCGTACTCACAAAAATGCAGACTGAACTTGGAAATCCAATTCAGTATTATTTAGTTTTTGAAGACAGTTTTTTGAATCTTAATCAGTTACTGAACAAAGAAATTGAGATTAATTTTGTAGAGTATGAATGTCTGAACTGTCACAAAAAAAAGAAGATATTCAGACAGGGATTTTGTTATGACTGTTTTTATTCCAGTCCGGCTGTAGGAGACTGGATCATGAGACCGGAATTGAGTACGGCTCATTTAGGAATTGCAGACCGTGATTTAGAATATGAACAAAAAGCGCAGCTTCAGCCCCATATTGTATATCTGGCTTTGTCCAGCGAGATCAAAGTAGGGGTAACCCGAAAAAGTCAGGTCCCTACACGATGGATAGATCAGGGGGCCACTCAGGCAATAGCCATTGTTGAGGTGCCTAACCGCTATTTGGCCGGAATTACCGAGGTAGCTCTGAAAGAACATTATGCGGATAAAACCAATTGGCGAAAAATGCTCCAGTGTACTACAGAGTCTTGTGACCTGATACTGGAGAAATCGAAAGTTGAAAACTTGATTCCCGCAGAAGTCAAAGATTATTTTTACAGCCAGAAAAATGATGTTTACGAATTGCATTATCCGGTTCTGACGTATCCGGCTAAAGTAAATAGTCTTAATCTCGATAAAACGCCTTCTTTTCAGGGAAAACTGACAGGAATTAAAGGGCAGTATTTAATATTTGAAAACGGGACTGTTTTTAATGTTAGAGGTTCAGAAGGTTATGTTGTGAATATAAACGTCTAGAATTTTTAACTCCTTGTCGATTTTTATCAACTGCCTGTCTATGTTTTGTCGTAGATTATGTTAAATGTTGTATTTTTATTTCGTGCAGAAGCATAAAAAATGAAAATATTGATAGATTTCGTTACAATTTTGTAATGAAGACTTATCAGTAGAATTTACTTTTACAAAGAAAAAGAACCTACATTTGGAGTTACACCAAAAATGTCCGGATGAAAGTTTTGTTTTTTTAGAAGTTAATTTTTTTTCTGTTTCTAAAATAACCCCCCGAAAAATAATACCACATGAGCAGCTTAAAAAAAGTTAACGTTAATGTAGTCAGGCGCGGCTTAATGCGCATTTTAACCAAGAACATTGGGAATTCCGGTATTGGTAAAAACGGAACGATTGACAAAAGTAAAATCAAAAAAGTATTAATCTGTCGTCCGAATGGCAGACTTGGAAACTTACTTCTTGTTACACCTTTAATTCAGGAAGTTACCAATACTTTTCCTGAATGTACCATCGATTTATTTGTAAAAGGAACTCTGGCACCCATTGTTTTGGAAAAATATGATAATATCGATAAAATAATAGACCTTCCTAAAAAACCTTTCAAAGAATTAGTAAAATATTTTAAAGTGTGGACTTTAATAAAAAGACAGAATTACGATCTGGTTATTAATGTCGACCAGAATTCTTCTTCAGGCAGGTTAGCAGTCCAATTTTCAAATGCCAAATATAAATTTTTTGGAGACCTTCCGGAAAATGTACAATTAGACTATGACGATCATGCTCATATTGCGAAGTATCCCATTTATAATTTAAGATATTTTCTAAATCAGTTAGGAGTAGAAGATAAAAAAGAACCGGTTCCGCTTTTGGATCTGAAATTAACCGAAGAAGAAACAGCAAAAGGCAGATCTATTCTGAACAGCATTATTGACGAACAGAAAAGAACAATAGCGATTTTTACATTTGCTACGGGAGAAAAGTGTTATAGTGTTGAATGGTGGGAAACATTTTACGCCGATTTGAAAAAAGAATATGCTGATTATAACATTTTTGAGGTACTGCCCGTAGAAAATGTGTCACAAATTAATTTTCAGGCCCCTTCATTTTATAGCAAAGATGTTCGTGAAATAGGTTCTGTACTGGCCAATGTAGATGTTTTTATTGGGGCCGACAGCGGGATTATGCATTTATCCAGTGCCTCAAAAGCACCAACAGTTGGTTTGTTTTCGATTTCAATTCTAAAAAAATACCAGCCTTATGGAAACAATAGTATAGGAATTGATACTAATAAATTAGGGATTCCGGATTATATAAGTGCTATAAACAAGATCTTGGATACATAATTAATCAGATACTCATAAAAAGAAAACTGCTCAGAGAAACGAATTCCTGAGCAGTTTTTTTATGTGAAATACTTTTAGTTTTTCTTCTTGAAAAGTCCATTGATTAAATCAGAAGCTTTTTTGGTCGCTTCCTGAGTTTTCTGTTCTTTTTCTGTTTTTGCTGCCTGAGTAGTATCTTTTGCTTTAGTGTTTTTATTGATTAAATCAGTTAAAGCGGCAGTACCTTTCTGGGTCAGTTTTTCTTTCTGCTGATTGGCAACCTGAGAAGCTAAGCTTGTAACAGCACTTTTCATATCGGTAGTAATTTTTGGATTCGAAAAATTACCTCCAATTATAGCGTTTATCGGAATGTTTTCCAGTTTAGCAGCATCGGCAGGAGACATTTTGGCGATCAGTGCATTGGCTTCTGTTCCTAAATATTTAGCCGGAACATCCAGTTTTAAATTATAGTTCATTGTCTGATCAAAACCATGAGTTCCGCCAACCGTTACTTTAATATCCTGATATTTGATGTCAAATGGTTTGATGTTTACTTTTCCGTCATCAAAAGTCAGTGCCATTTTTAAATCATTTAAATTCAGTTTGTTTAAATCCAGGAATTTAATATTGGAAGTTAAAGAATTTAATACCGTAGAATTTTTAGCATTTACCGTTGTTGAAAGCAGCTGTCCTAATAAATCTCCAGAAAGTGACTTTAAATCAGGCGTTAATTCCTTCTCATCTAAATTTCCGTTCAGTTTAATAGTCGAATTCAGCTTACCATTAATGATTCCGGCAATTGGAGCTATTTTTTTCATCATATCCAATTGTGTAAAAGTCTGTGCAATATCTACCTGGTTGAAACCTAAATTCATGTCAAAAGTAGGCACTTTCGTTTTAGTCGAAACCGCTCCTGTTAAACCAATGGTTCCGCCAAAGATTGACGTTTTAAAGTTCTCTAACTGCGCTTTTTCGTCTTTGATGATCAGTTTTCCCGAAACATCTTTTAGTTTCAGGTTGTCATATAAAACGGTTGTCGCTTTTGCATTTAAAGTACAGTTTAAGAAAGCCGGTATTTTCATAGCTTCAGCCGGTTTTGCTTCTGTTTTGGTTTCTGTTTTAGCAGGTTCGCCTGAAGTCATAAAATCATCAACAGCCAGCTGGTTTGAACTCATATTAAAGTTTCCTTTAAGTTCCTGTTTCTTAAACATAAAACCATAGAAATTTTCCAGAACACCATTAATGGCGATATCACTTTTTCCGGTAGTAGCATTAAACTGTTTCAGATTAATGGTACTAGGATTAAATTCTACTAATGCCGTACTGATATTCATTGATTTGTTGTTCTCATCCGTATACTTAAATCCGGATAAACTCATCGTTCCGGCATTTTTAATGTTTTGATACTGGCTTTTTTCTACAGAAGCCATATCAAAATTAGTTGTAACATCAGCTTTTAAAATACCTGCCAGAGGTTTGTCCATTTTAATTGGATATGCTTTTGAAAGATTCGCCAGATTGATAGTCCCTTTTAAAGCAGCATTTACAAGCGGATTTACCGTAATGTTTCTCACATTGGCTTTGGCACTGAAAACATCCTGATCGATTCTGAAAGACAGTTTGTCTAAATTAACATAAGTGTCATTCAGGATTCCCGTTTCATTTATAATTTTAGTATCGATTACAATATTCTGAACTGATTTTGGGAGGTTCGGATATTGGAACGAAGCATTGCTGGAAGCAATTTCAATGTTGAATTTAGGAACAGTAGTTTCCGTAAGCTGTCCTTTTGCAAAACCTGCAACTGTAAATTCTCCTGTTGTTTTTACCCCGTCAAGACTGGAAGCATAAGCCGAAGGGATTAATCCTAAGAAATTGGTAAAGGATGACGTAGGAGTTTTAAACTTTAAATCATAAACCTGTCCGGCTTCCACCATCTGAATAAACCCGTCAAACTCTAAAGGAAGCTGGTTAATTAAAGCTTTGTTTTCCTTAAAAGTATATTTGCTCTGGTCCAAATCGATTCCTAAAACAGCATCCAGCGTTAATTTTATATTTTTCATATAATTAACCTTATCCATATCCAGAGATACATTGGCCGTAGTTTTGGTATTTAAATCCAGTTTCGAATTAGTAAAATCTCCCGTTCCTTCATGGTTCAGGCTGTCAATTACCATTTTTATTTTGGAACCCTGATCGATGTATCTGAAAGTAAAATTCTCGATTTTGTAGTTCTGAATTTTTAAAGACAAAGGACTGCTGGCCTCGTCTTTTTTATCCTCGTCTTTTTTATCTTTTAAAGCAATATCAAAATTTCCTACACCGTCTTTGTTAAAGATAATGTTGATTAAACCGTTTTCAGAGGTGATTCCCTGAATGTTTAAAGGTTCGTCTTTTCCTTTAAAAAGTTCTTTGATGCTCATTTTCAAATTTAATTGTCCCAATGAAACCAAAGTATCCCCTTCAAAAGGCGCTTTGTTAATGATTACCAGTTTCTCGATTCCGACCGCTGCATTAGGAAAGTTTTTAAATAAACTTAAATCAGCATCAGCAAAACTAACTTTAGCATCCACACTTTCATTGATGGCATCGGCAATTTTTGCTTTGATCTGGTCTTTAAAGAAATACGGAATGGCAAATAATGCGGCCACAAAAACCACAAGGACAATGGCTGTTACTTTTAAAATTTTCTTTAACATATTTATAGGTTTGAGGTTTAATTTTGAAAAATTGACTCATGCAAAAATAGTTTTTTTATTGAACTACCGGGATAAAATTTTCTCAAAAAAGTAGGAAAATTACAGATGTTAAAAATAAAAAAATCCGTCTGATACTTTTCAAACGGATTTATCATTTTATTGTTGCAGTTATTTTTTAATAAATGAAACAATCTTAGTTATCATGGTTTCAGAAATCGGAAGGTTCTCATTGTTATAGCTTTCCAGATTGGCCTGTTTAGTATCATCAACTGTTTTCATAATATGATTCATTTTGTCAATAATGGCCAGTTCTGCATTTTTGCTATCCCGGGACAAATTTTCAGCATCTTTAACGGTAACCTGTAAATCATTATTTCCCTGTATGATCAAAACCGGGACAGTCAGTTTTTTAATCTCCGTTTGCGGATCATACTTAAACCAGGAAATTAAATAAGGCTGAATACTTGGCCTGAAAAGTGAATTCAGAAGCGGATCGACTTTGTTTACCTTATTGCCATTTTTTAAACTGTCAATAATAGGAAAGGTCATATCTTCTAACTGTTTGTTTGATTTAGAACCAATCTGCAGTTTTAAAAGTTGATCTGCAGATTCTCCCGCTCCGGCAATCGAAATAAATTTATTTGCTTTTGCTCCGGCAATCATACCAATTAACGAGCCTTCGCTGTGGCCTATAACCGTTAACTGAGTAAAACGTTTGTCCTGTTTTAAGAAGTTAATCCAGCTTTTAACATCTTCGGTATAATTTTCAAATACCAGTTCCGACTCACTAACAGCTGCGGCTTTGCTTTCTCCAATTCCTCTTTTGTCAAATCGCAGGGAGGCAATTCCGTTTTGGGCAAGTGCTTCCGCCAGCATTTTTAATGAATTGTTTTTCATCATCGGATTATTTCCGTTTCGGTCTGTAGGACCCGAACCGGAAATAATTAATGCCACCGGACATTTTTTTATGTCATCAGGAACCGTAAGCGTACCATAAAGCTGATCCGTGTTAATTTTTAAAGTAACATTACTTTCTTTAAACGAATCCTGCTTAGGATTTTGAGCATTTATATTTGTAAAGACCAAAATGCCGAAAAACAGAAATACCTTTTTCATGCTGACGGAATTATTTAATATTGATTCCAAATGGCATAATAGCCTGAACACCCTGCTGTCTTTGGTATTTCTTAATCTGCTCCAGAAGTAAATAGTTTTCTTCGCCTATTTCTTCTTTAATGAAAGCTTCTTTAGATTGCGCAAAAGGCAGGCTGGACATTAAATCGCCTAATGTTTTTTCGTATTCAGGATAATTTTGGGTGCTGTAATCTTTAATTTTTGCCATTTTTGCCGCTTCGGCTATAGCATCGTTTAAACCGCCAATTTTATCCACTAATCCTATTTTCAGGGCTTCTGCTCCGGACCATACTCTTCCTTGTGCAATAGCATCAACCTGCTCAAAAGTCATTTTTCTTCCTTCGGCCACATGTGTCACAAACGTTTTGTAAATCTGTTCTACTCCTTCAAGGGTAAACGCCTTGAATTTTTCGTCAACGGGAACAAACGGACTGTAGTTGGCTGAGTTTTCGTGTGTTTTTACCTGTTCTGTATTAATTCCTAATTTATTAGCGAGCGGACTAAAGTTTGGTAATACACCAAAAACGCCTATAGAACCTGTTATTGTATTGCTTTCTGCGAAAATTTTGTTGGCATTGCAGGCAATATAATAGCCTCCTGAGGCAGCGTAATTCCCCATCGAAACTACAACAGGTTTTACTTTTTTGGTAATTTCAATTTCTCTCCAGATCAAGTCAGAAGTTAAAGCACTTCCTCCCGGACTGTCAATTCTTAAAACGATCGCTTTTACATCCTCGTTTTTGCGGGCTTCCTGAAGAGAACGGCGCATGGAACCTTCACCAATAACGGTAACATCACCTTCGCCTCCTGCAATTTCGCCCTGAGCGTAAATAACCGCAATCTGATCATCAGCCATATTGGTTAAAGCTGTGGTCATGTTATTCTGCGTATAATCTAAAATGGAAATTTTATTATAATCTTCGTCTTCTTTTACTTTTAAAGCCTTTCTGATGGCATTGTGATACACATCTTCATAGGCTACAATATCAACTAAACGCTGTGTTTTAGCCATGTCAGGAGTTCGGGCCAGTAAGCCGTTGGCAATTTCGTTTAATTTCGCAACCGGAATATTTCTGCTTTTTGAGATGTCGCTGCAAACTGCTGACCAGATCGAATTTAAAAGAGCCGTTACCTGTTCTCTGTTGGCATCGCTCATTTTATTTTCTAAGAAAGGTTCCACCGCACTTTTGTATTTTCCATGACGGATCACTTCCATATGAATGCCTGATTTATCCTGAAAGTCTTTAAAAAACATTACTTCAGACGAAAGCCCCTTAAAATCCAAATCTCCGGCAGGATTTAAATACACCACATTAGCCACAGAATTTAAATAATATTCTTTCTGCGAATACGTATTAGCATAAGCCCAGACAAATTTTCCTGATTTTTTAAAACTTTCAAGAGCATTTCGTAAATCTTTATATTGAGCAAGACCTAATGAAGACTGGTCATTTAAAATAGAAATTCCTTTAATATTACTGTCGGTTTTAGCGGCTTCTATCGCTGCAATAACATCAGTTAAACCAACCCCTTTTTTGTCTGAAAAAACAGTTACCCACGGGTCTTTGTATTTTCCTGCATAATCATTATTGATCTGTTTTAAATCCAGTTCTATAACCGAATCATTTTTAACAGAGACTTTGTCATCTCCTCCAAAAATGGCTCCAATAAAAATTACACCAAAAAAGGAGAGCATGACAAATACAAAAATACCGATAACTGTGGCAATTACATTTCCTAAAAACTTCATAAGTATATATTTTTTTAATAAGTATCAAAAAGGTTTGGTTTGTTACAAATATAATTGAAATAAGCTTGAATTCGATTGGACGGTTTGGGAAATGTTTTTAGTTTTTTGCTTTTAATTTAGAGCTTTAAAAATATTTTTTTGTAAGATAAGTATGGGTTGTTTTTATTGTTGTTATATTTGGTCTTAATTTTAGCATTATGAATAAAATAATAGTTTTCGGGATTTTTTTCTTGTTTAACAGCTTTTTAATTATGGCTCAAAAAGCTCAAATAACAAAGGTAGTAGTAGATAAATTGTCAAAAATACCTTTGGATAAGGTTAGTGTTTATAATGAGAAAGATAATTCATTAACGAATAGAGAAGGAGCATTCTCTTTTATTTCAGACAACGAGAATATCAACTTTAGTTTAATTGGTTATGAGGATTTAAAAACAAGTCTGCAGCAGATAAAAAATCAGGATACTATTTTTTTACAAAGTAAAATGATTGAACTCGATGAAGTTGTGGTTGGTCAGGAATTAGCAATATTAAAAAAAGCATACTCTAAATTAAAAGAAAACTATATTTTAGAGCCTTATCATGAAAACTTCTTCTTAAGATGTATTTTAAAGAGAGATAATAAAATGGCTAGATTACAGGATATTTATGGAAAAGTATCCAGAAAAAGTATTTTTAAAACCAAAAGTCAGCCGGATAATAAATGCAAAGTAGAGGTTTTGAATATGAGAAAAGTGGGTATTTCCGAAAAATCGGATATTGTTTATTTTAAATTTCAAAGCTTTGAAAAACTATTTGATTTAAATGCACTAATTTATATAGTGCCTGATGAATTTGAGTTAACTCAGGAAAAAAATATAGCAGAGGATTATTATAAAATTAGTTTTATCAAAAAAGAAGTCAATTCGATGAGGCAGAGAACCAGCGGCTATTTTGTGATTAATAAGTCAGATTTTGCTATAGTGGAAACTTATTTTGATTTTTATGATGATCCGGAAAAAGTGCCTTACAGTAAAGATGGCAAGGCAGAATATAAAACAAGCAGTTTTAAGAGAACAACTAACTATAAAAAAAATGCCTCCATTGGTAAATATTATTTAAACAATTCCAATTCTGATGTTAAAGTAGAACTTCTTGGCAGTGAGAAGATAAAAACAGCAGCTTATGATTATTCGACGGAGTATTTTGTAACCAATAGTTGTATTGCAGAAAAAGCAAACTCGAATTTATCTATGGATAAAGATATCTTTAAAGTAAAATTTCCATACTCGGAACAATTTTGGAAAAGCCAGAATCAACTGCCATTGACAGCTGAATTGAAAGACTTTCTAAAGAGAGTTTCAGAAAGAAAAGAGAATAAAAAAGAGTTTGAAGTAGTTGGAAACTTCTAAGAGTTGAATCAAATAATGTAGTTAATTCTAAAATAGTTTTAGTTAATTTGCATTAATTATGAAATCACAGCATCAGGTCGTTTTATCTATAGGCAGCAATCAGGGAAACCGGTTAGAAAACATTGAAAAATGTATTCGTTTGATACATCAGGAAGTGGGAACAGTAATCCGGGTTTCAAAGCTGTATGAAACACCCGCCTGGGGGTTTGAAAGTGATGCTTTTTATAATTGTGCACTGCTTTTGCATACTGATTCATCGGCACAGAAAATATTAAATCAGGTTTTAAAAGTCGAAAAACAATTAGGCCGGATCCGCTCTAATCAGCAAGGTTACCAATCCCGTATTATTGATGTCGATGTGATTGTTTTTGATGATGAAGTTATTGAAACCGAGAAGCTTCATATTCCGCATCCTTTAATGCAGAACCGTAATTTTGTTTTACTGCCTTTGCAGGATTTGAAATTAGACTGGAAACATCCTGTTTTGCAAAAGACGGTTTCAGAATTGATTTTGGTTTCACCTGATGACAGCATTTGTACGATTGTTCAGGATTTACAAAGTCCGCTAAGCGAAATCAATCTGGCAAAATTTAATTATATCGCTTTTGAAGGCAATATTGGAGCCGGAAAAACAACGCTGGTTCATAAAATTGCTGATGATTTTAATGCTAAAACCGTACTGGAACGTTTTGCCGATAATCCGTTTCTGCCTAAATTTTACAAAGACCAAAACCGATATGCTTTTCCGCTGGAAATGTCGTTTCTGGCCGACCGTTACCAGCAGATATCCGATGATCTGGCACAGTTTGATTTGTTTAAAGATTTTATTGTAGCCGATTATCACGTTTTCAAATCGTTGATTTTCGCCAAGATTACACTGCAGGAAGACGAATACCGTTTGTACCGAAATTTATTTGATATCATTTACAAGGAAATGCCCAAACCGGATTTGTATGTGTACCTGTATCAGAATACCGAACGATTACTGCAGAACATCAAAAAAAGAGGACGGAATTACGAACAGAATATCGAAGCTGCTTATCTGGATAAAATCAATACCGGTTATCTGGAATATATAAAATCCCAAAAAGACCTGAACGTTTTGATTATCGATGTCTCCAATCGTGATTTTGTAAAAAGACAGGAAGATTATCTTTTTGTTCTTAATGAAATTGGAAAGAAGTTAGGGAAATAATCAAAAAAAGAGCCAGTCAGAATGATTTGTTTTTTTATTACCTCCAATCCTGATTGACTCATTTTCTAATTTAAAAGTTATCTTTTTAAAGTAAAGTGCCCCCTTAAAACAGGCTGGGAATCGTCTATTTTTAAAGCGTACCAGTAGTCTGAGGTCGGCATTGGCATTTTGTCAAAAGTCCCGTCCCAGCTCATTCTTGATCCTTTTAACTGTGCAATGAGTTTTCCGTAACGGTCAAATATAGTGACTTCGGCCTGTGGGTAATTTTCCATTCCGGTAACTTCCCATACATCATTAACAGAATCATTGTTGGGTGTAAAGAACGGAGGGAAAACAAGTACTACGAAACGCTGTACATCACCGCCGCATTCGTTTTTCTCCTGAACATAAGCCATTTGAAGTCCGCCGGGTACATCGTAAAAAATATTCGAATCCTGAAAATGAGTACCGTCTACCGAATATTCAAAATAAGGATTTTCTTTTTTCAGGTAAATTACAACCCGGGTTCCGTTGACATCAATTCTGCTGATTTCGGGTACCTGATGTTCTTCAACAATAATAGTTTTTGTGCTGGTACAGCTTTCCGGTGCGGGACTGGTAACATCTACGGTATAAGTACCGGGCTGAGAAACAGTAATACTTTGCTCTTCACTGCCGTTAGACCATTTATAACGCATTCCTGAGATTCCGGCATCTAAGTCCACGCTTTTAAACTGGCATAATGTAACCGTTTCGTTAGTAACAGCAGGCGGGGTATAAATTTCAACAGGTACAGGTAGGCGATTTGGATTGATGCAGCCTGCGTTAGAGGCCTCGGCATAATATGTGGTATTGGCGGAAATAACAGGTGTTGTAAAGTTGTTTCCCAGATGTATACTGGTGCCTCCGGCCGGCGTTGTAAACCAGTTAATATTTCCAATATTGGAACTGGCGCTAAGTGTTAATGATCCGGGGCCGCAATGGGGATAAGTACTTTGTCCTGCAATTGGATCAGCCGGAGTTGTATTTACCACAGCGGTAACTGATTTTCGGTTTGATTCACAACCCGCATCAACATAGTAAGTAGTTGTCGTGCTAATTATTGGTGTAGTGTATGTGTTTCCGGTTCCTAATACTGTACCGCCTGCAGCGGCATCATACCAGCGAACAACTGCGCCGCCTGATGCTGTGGCTGTAAAGGTAAAAGTTCCCGAGTCACAAGCCGGGGCAGGATTTGTAGAAGGTACAGCGACAGGGATTGTAATTTTGGTACTGGCTGCAATTTCTAAGGGAGTTTCACCGGGCATTCCGCCATATTCAACTACATATCCTTTAGGCTGGTAATTGTCTCCGGGAGTTAAAGAACCGGTGTTGGACAAATCATTCCAGGAGCCTCTGATTCCGACTCCGGGCTGTGTAATATGCGCATAATTTTCATTGCCCTGATTATTAGGTTCACCGCTGTTCCAAAAAGCATAGTTAGGTGTTGATCCGTTTGGCCCGCCGTTCCAGAAAACAGTTCCGGTTTCAGGACCGGTAACCCATTTCCAGACACCTTCGGTTTCGGCATCGCTTCCGCCAATCCATCCCGTTCCGGAGGCTTGTTCGCCAATTAATTTAGCTTCATCGGCAGATAATATAGTGGCTAAATAGCCCTGAAGTCCGTAGTATGTACTGGCTTCTGCGGCAGCTTTGGCATTCGTCCAGGTAATGCCAATGTTGGGAATAAATAAGTAGTAATGTCCGGTTGAAGGCAGATAATTTGCCTGACCAATTGTAATTGAAAAAGTTCTGGTTCCTGATGCAGCTGTTGAAGAATTTCTAAAAACAACATCTTTAACGGCATTTTCCAGATCAGAATATAAAACATCGGCTCCTCCGGGACCTGCTAAAGTTAATTTTCCGGCCGTTGCGTCCCAGGTCGTTATTATACCGGGGTGTGAAGCTGCATTTGAAAGTGAAAGCTGATCCAGACCATTGGAGTAACCAGATGAGATCTGGATGTAAACTGCCTTGGTTCCTGTTTCTGCAATATCATGTGTAATCGAAAAGTCGGTTGTAATTTTTAGGGTACTGTCAGGACAATATAACTGATCTCCGACTGCTTTAACAACAGGAGCAGTTGTTGAGGAAGGTCTGCTGCAGTCGTTTGAGTATTTTGCTGTATTTTCCTTAAAAGCGGTCCAGTTTGCATTTGAGTAAGCCTCATCATCTACCTGAATACAATTAAGATTTGGATTAGAAACAAAACTCTTGTTGTAAAGCAGTGTATTGTTACCGTTTTTTAAATCTAAAGAAGTTAGAGGATTGTTTTGGCAGAAAAGAGTGATAAGTTTAGGATTTTTAGAAACATCTAAAGAACTTAATGAAGTATTGCTGCAATATAATTGAATTAACTTAGGATTTTTAGAGAGATCAATATCTGAAATATTTGTAGAGGAAAAATTTAATAGCTCTAAGACAGTGTTTTTTGTGAGGTTTATATTTGAAATTGTATTGTTGGCAATACTTAAGTTGTTTAATTTTAAATTTTTGCTGACATCAATACTGGTTAATGGATTGCTGGCCACATCCAAAACAGACAGCTGGATGTTTTTAGAAACATCCAGCGAGCTTATTTTGTTACTGTTTATTGTTAAAGTTTGTAATGCGAGATTGTTACTGACATCTAAACCTGATATTGGGTTTACATCACACATTATGCTTCTAATAATGGTGTTTTTACTAACATCCAGACTGTTTAATTTGTTGAAACCGCAGGATAAAACTTCTAATTTTAGATTTTTAGTGATATCAAGATTGGTTAACTCATTATAAGAAAAGCTTAAATTGAGTAGTGAAGTATTTTTTGAAACATCTATAGAAGTCAGCTTATTTCTGTCAAAGCTTAAATATTTTAAGGCAGTATTTTTGGTTACATCTAAAATGGTAAGATTATTTTGAGAGCAATTAAAATTATATAAAAATATATTGTTAGAAATGTCTATGCTGTTTAGTTTGTTGCCAGCTAAATGTAATTCGGTAAGATTTGTATTTTTTGAAACATCAAGGCTTGTCAGGTTGTTGTAATAACAATTCAAAAAAATGATTTTTAAATTTTTAGTGAGGTCTAAACTGCTGATTTTATTATTTAGATTTGGGTCGTTATTGATTACACCAAGATCCAGATATTCTAGATTCACGAAATCTTCAATTCCGGTTAGATCAGATATGTTTTTACCTCGTAGTTCTAAAGATTTTAAAGTACTGACATTCGCGGTAAGAACCCTGCCGTCAACAATACCCGTATCAATGTTCAAATCGATTAGTGCCTGCTCAAAATTACGATCAGGAATAGAAGTATATTGAGCAGATACAATAAAATGGAATAAGAATAAAAAGAATAAAAAAGCTCTTTTTGTAAAATTGATATTTTTCATTTCATAAAAGTATCAATTTTATAATAATAAAAAAATATATTTAAATTTCTAACAATTAAAGTTGTAAAAAGCTTTTAAAATCACAGTTTATTGAGAATTGTTTTTTTTAGCTGTTAGGCCAGTTTAGTTTTTGAAACAAATCCCAGACTACGATTCCGGCACTAACGGAAATGTTCAGCGAGTGTTTGGTGCCCAGCTGCGGAATCTCAATACAGCCATCGCAAACTGCAACGGCTTCCTGCGCTACGCCATAAACCTCGTTTCCAAAAACCAGTGCGTATTTCTGATTTTTTTCGACTTTAAAATCCTGAAGAAAAACAGCACTTTCAACCTGTTCAATAGCCATTGTCAGTACCTTTTCCTTTTTAAGATTTTCGATGACTTCCAATACATTTTCATGATGTTCCCAGGCAACCGTTTCAGTGGCGCCAAGAGCGGTTTTGTGGATTTCTTTATTAGGAGGGACAGCTGTTATACCGCATAAGATAATCTTCTCTATTAAAAAAGCGTCGGCAGTTCTAAATACAGAGCCAATATTATGCAGACTTCGAATATCGTCCAAAACAAGGATTAAAGGTGTTTTTTCCGATTTTTTAAAATCTTCAATTGATTTTCGCTCCAGTTCGCTGTTTTCAAGTTTTCTCATGGGTGTAAATTGAGGGTATAAAAAAAGCTTCCAAAGATAAGGAAGCTTTTTTAATTATTTACTTGTTTTTCAGATTAGCTTTTAACCGGATCTGCTAAAACGGTACCTTTAATTGTAAGTACTTTTGTTGGCTGTCCTTCAGCGTTAGAAGTAACAGTTACTGTTTTAGTGAAAGCACCCACTCTGTCTGTAGCATATTTTACACCAATAATACCTTTAGCTCCCGGAGCAATTGGCTCTTTTGGAGTTGTAGGTACTGTACAGCCGCAAGAACCTTGAGTGTTGGTAATGATTAACGGTTTTGTTCCGTTGTTAACAAAAACGAATTCACGTTTTCCGTCAGCATTGTGAGCAATTGTTCCGTAATCAATAGTTTCAGTTTCAAAAAGCATTCCTGCTCCTTCTACTTTAGCCACTTTGGCAGCTTTCGCTTTTTTAGTAGTTTGTGCATTAGAAGCTGTAATACCAGCTACAGCTAACATAGCGAATAAAATTATTTTTTTCATCTTTTAGGGTCTTTTATTGATGAACAAATCTAGGTAAAAATCTTAAATGTGGGCTTAAAAATATCTTAAAATATTTTAATTTTTGAAGCTCTTCGATATTCCTTTAAAATATTATAAATTCGCTGTCTTATTTTTTCATTTAAAACATTACAATTTGGCAGCGAAAGAGAAAGTGGCGAAAGAAACGCCTTTGATGAAACAGTACAACGAAATCAAGAGAAAATATCCTGATGCCTGTCTGCTTTTCAGAGTAGGGGATTTCTATGAAACCTTTGGAGAAGATGCTATCAGATCTTCTAAAATCTTGGGTATTACTTTAACCAAGAGAGGAGCAGGTTCTGATACCGAAACCGCACTGGCCGGTTTTCCGCATCATTCTATTAATACCTATCTGCCAAAACTGGTCAAGGCGGGACTTCGTGTAGCGATCTGCGATCAGCTGGAAGATCCTAAAATGACTAAAACCATCGTAAAACGAGGTGTTACAGAACTCGTAACTCCCGGAGTTTCCTTAAACGATGAAGTGCTGCAGTCCAAAACAAACAACTTTTTAGCATCGCTTTGTTTTGCTAATAAAAATATCGGGGTTTCTTTTTTAGATGTTTCAACAGGAGAGTTTTTAACAGCTCAGGGAAATGCCGAGTATGTAGATAAACTGCTTCAGAATTTCAGTCCGAGTGAGGTTTTGGTGCCAAAAAACTGTAAAAACGAGTTCAAAGAAGCTTTTGGTGAAGATTTTCACAGTTTTTATCTGGAAGACTGGATTTATAAAGAAGATTATGCCTTAGAAACACTAACCAAGCATTTTCAGACCAATTCCTTAAAAGGTTTTGGAGTTGAAGAGCTCAGGGAGGGGATTATTTCTGCCGGGGCTATTCTGTATTATCTTGGGGAAACACAGCATAATAAAATACAGCATATTACTACGATTCAGCGTATTGCCGAAGATGCTTATGTCTGGATGGATCGTTTTACCATTAGAAATTTAGAATTATATCACAGCTATAATCCTAATGCGGTAACGCTTCTGGATGTGATAGACAGGACGCTTTCGCCTATGGGAGGCCGTTTGCTGAAAAGATGGCTGGCCCTGCCGTTAAAAGATCCAAATAAAATTAAAGGGCGTCATAATGTAGTTGCTTATCTGCAGTCTAATCCTCAGGTACTGCAGGATATTCAGTATCAGATTAAACAGATTTCAGATCTGGAGCGTTTGATTTCTAAGATAGCAGCGGGAAAAGTTTCTCCCCGTGAAGTAGTGTATTTAAGAGAATCACTGGATGCTATTGTGCCGATCAAAACTTTGGCACTTGAAAGTCCGCAGGAAGCAGTAAAAGTTATTGGAGACAGCCTGCATTCCTGTGATTTACTTAGAGAGAAGATCAAAACTACTTTAAACCAGGATGCGCCTGTTGCTGTTGCAAAAGGAAATGCGATTGCTTCGGGGATCAATGAAGAGTTAGATGAATTAAGAGCTATTTCTACCTCCGGAAAAGAATTTTTGGAAGGCATTGAAAGAAGAGAATCGGAAAGAACCGGTATTTCGTCTTTAAAAATAGCATTCAATAATGTTTTCGGATATTATATAGAAGTCAGAAATACGCATAAAGACAAAGTTCCTGAAGAATGGATTCGTAAGCAGACTCTGGTAAATGCAGAGCGTTATATTACCGAAGAGCTGAAAGAATATGAAACGAAGATTCTGGGGGCGGAAGAAAGAATTTATAAAATTGAAACGGAGCTTTTTGAACAATTAGTAATCTGGATAGGAACTTATATCAAACAAGTTCAGATGAACGCTTATCTGGTGGCTCAGTTAGACTGTTTATGTTCGTTTACACAAATGGCAGTTGAAAATCAGTACGTATGTCCGGAAATTGACGATACATTTGAACTGGACATTAGAAACGGAAGACACCCGGTAATAGAAAAGCAGTTACCGGTTGGAACGCCCTATATCGCTAATGATGTTTATCTTGATAGAGAAACCCAGCAGATTATTATGATTACCGGACCTAACATGTCGGGTAAGTCTGCTATTTTAAGACAAACGGCTTTAATTGTGCTTTTGGCGCAAATGGGAAGTTTTGTTCCTGCTGATAGTGTCAGAATGGGAATTGTAGATAAGATTTTTACCAGAGTAGGGGCTTCTGATAATATTTCTATGGGTGAATCTACTTTTATGGTAGAAATGAATGAAACTGCTTCAATTTTGAATAATCTTTCAGACCGCAGTCTGGTGTTGTTAGATGAAATTGGAAGAGGAACCAGTACGTATGACGGAATCTCGATTGCGTGGGCGATTGCTGAATTTTTACATGAACATCCGGGAAGAGCCAAAACATTGTTTGCAACCCACTATCATGAGTTGAATGAGATGACAGAATTGCTTCCTAGAATACAAAATTATAATGTTGCAGTAAAAGAATTAAAAGACACGGTTCTTTTTGTTAGAAAGCTTGTAAAAGGTGGTAGTGCACATAGTTTTGGTATTCATGTGGCTAAAATGGCGGGAATGCCGCAGCTGGTTATTTCAAAAGCACAGAAATTGTTAAAGAAGCTGGAAAAAGATCACTCGGGAGATGCTCTGAACGGAATAAAGTCTTCTAACGATGAAATGCAGATGAGTTTCTTTAATCTGGATGATCCTTTGCTGGAAGAAATAAAAGAAGAAATTTTAAGCCTTGATATTAATGCGATCACTCCGGTTGAAGCCTTGATGAAGCTGAATGAGATCAAGAGAATGCTGGCTAAAAAATAAAATCTGAAAATTTTCAAGTTTAAAGTTTAGGTTATCAGAATGTTATAAAATAAGAGGATTTTTTTTTATAAAAACGCTTGTTTAATTGAATAAATGTCCTAAATTTGCACTCGCAATACGAAACAAATGAAGTGTTGCGGTTCTTAAACAGAATTTGAAAATGCGAAAATAGCTCAGTTGGTAGAGCGCGACCTTGCCAAGGTCGAGGTCGCGGGTTCGAGCCCCGTTTTTCGCTCAAAACCATACAATGCTCGGATGGTGAAATTGGTAGACACGCTGGACTTAAAATCCAGTGAACAGCAATGTTCGTGCGGGTTCAAGTCCCGCTCTGAGTACTAAAGCCTCTTCTTTTGAAGAGGCTTTTTTTATTTGCGGACTTGCAGGTGATAAATTTACGCAGTAAATTTATTAGGATCTCAGAATCTTGGGATTAAAAAAAATCAACAATCTAAAAATTTAAAATAATATAAATGGGTGCTTTTGTAATTAGCAGGCGGTTTAATGATGAATATAAGTTTGTGTTTACTTCGAGGAAGGGGAAGGTGATTTTTACGAGTTTGAGTTATGAGCTGCGGTTTGAGTGTGAGGAAGATATAGAGAAGTTTAAAGCGGCGATAGATCTTTCTAAATTTTTAAAGTTTAAAGGTTCTGGAGGGAAGTATTTTTTTAAGTTGATGTTTGATGGTGTTCACTTTGCTACGAGTCGAAAATATAGTACGGAGCTGCTTTTGCAGAAAGGGATAAAGGAGATTGTGAATTATGCTTCAAAGGCGGAGATTTTGGATTTTTCGTCAAATGAGGCGATTTTTGATGATGAAGAGCCGGTTTTAGAAGAAATGGAGGAGGAATAAAAAAAAAGCGTTCGTGATTACGAACGCTTTTTTTTATTGTACAGATCAGGTTGCGTTTGATCAAAAAAAAACCATCGAAATCGATGGTCTTAAAATCTTTAGAACTTATGTTCTAATTATTTTTTTACTTCTTCAGCAGCTTTAGTAGCTTCAGTAGCAGCAGAATCAACTTTTGCAGCAGCAGAATCAACAGTTGCAGCAGCAGAATCAACTACAGCAGCAGCAGAATCAACAGCAACAGCAGTAGAATCTACAGCTTCAGTAGCTGCAGCGTCAGCTTTTTTACAAGATACAACAGTTAATACAGCAACAACAGCTAAACTTAAAAATACTTTTTTCATCTTACTTTATTATAAAAGGTTAATTATTAATTCGTGGCAAAGATATAAATTTTTTAATATGTAAAATATTTTTTCACTTTTTTTTTAAAATATTTTCCTTGGCTCACGTTTATCTCATTTATCAAATAATATGCCAAAAGTATAAAATTTTCTTAAATTACTTAATGTTTTGTCTAAATATTTTTTTGTTGAATATTCTGTATCAAAATTGGGTGTTTTGTTTCTCTTAATTGCAGTATGTTTTGCTTTTTAAGAATTATTTATTGTTGGAAAAAAAACAAAAAAGACTTCATTTTTAGATTTTGGGCAGAATAAATGTTCTCAAATGTGCTTTTAAGATGCATTAATTTGTGAAATGGTTTTTATAATGGCCGCTGTTGCTCCTTTGTTATTTTGGATAAACAATTTGCAGATCATGCTCTTTTCAGTTAAAAAGGAAGAGTTAGTAAGTAAACGGTCTAAGGTTTCTTTTAATTCTGTAAAGTTAGAAATAGGCATACAGCCGCCAAGTCCCACCAGTGAAACAGCTTCGGCAAAATTGGAATAATTAGGGCCAATTACAATCGGGATTCCAAATGCAGCCGGTTCCAAAATATTATGTATTCCCGGGTTTCCAAATCCGCCTCCAACATAAGCTATCGTTCCATAGCTGTATATTTTAGTTAAGATTCCAACAGTATCAATAATAAAGACGTTATAAGCTGATAAGTCTTTGTTTTCTTTACCTGAAAATAGAACGGTTGATTTTGTAATTTGAGATTTAAGGTTTTCGATTTGATCTGTTTTGATATTGTGGGGTGCAATGATGAATTTTATATTATCTGGCGCCTGGTTGATGTATTCGGCAAGTAAAACTTCATCTTTTGGCCAGGAACTTCCAATTACAATTGTCTGCTGATTATTTTTAAAGTTTTTAATATAATCAAGTGAATTGTCTCTCTCTAAAATTGCTGCAACTCTGTCGAAACGCGTATCACCGGAAACAATTACATTATTAAAACCAATAGCGTTAATTTTTTGTTTTGAACTTTCATTTTGAACAAAAAAATAAGTGAAAGCTTTTAGGGCATTTCTGTAAAATCCGCCGTACCACTTAAAAAACATCTGGCTGTCCCTGAAAATACCGGAAATTAAATAAGTTGGGGTTTTGCTTTTTTCTAATTCATTCAAATAATTGAGCCAAAATTCGTATTTAATAAAAAAGGCAAGTTCGGGATGTACTAATTGTAAAAAACGTTTGGCGTTGCTTTTAGTGTCTAATGGGAGATAAATTGTAACATCGGCAACTGTGTTATTTTTACGCACTTCGTATCCGGAAGGTGAAAAAAAGGTTACAACTATTTTGTGTAAAGGATATTTTTCCTTGATTTTTTCAATAACCGGAAGTCCTTGTTCGTACTCGCCAAGTGAGGCAGAATGAAACCAGATGGTTTTATCTTCTGCTTTTATTTTTTCTTCTAATGTAGAAAATACGTTTTTTCGGCCTTCAGTAAAAAGCTTAATTTTCGGACTAAATAACGCTATGATTTTTAAGAAAAATCCTGCGGCATAAATGGTTAGATTGTATAAAAAAAGCATGCAATAATTTTTGCAGCTAAATTACATTTCTTTCTACTATTTTCATTGGTTTGAAGCTATTAATAACTATTTTTGTTCCTCCTTTTAGAGATTTCTGACTAAAACAGAGTCTTTAATTTAAACATTATTTAAAAATGAAAAAAATACAAATGGTTGACTTAAAAAGTCAATACGAAAAAATAAAATCTACTGTAGACGCTTCAATTCAGGAAGTTTTAGATACGAATACTTACATTAACGGACCATTAGTGCATCAGTTTCAAAAAAATCTTGAGGATTATTTAGGTGTAAAACACGTAATTCCTTGTGCCAACGGTACAGATGCTCTTCAGATTGCTATGATGGGACTGGATTTAAAACCAGGTGATGAAGTTATTACTGCCGATTTTACTTTTGCAGCAACGGTTGAGGTTATTGCACTATTGCAATTGACTCCGGTTTTGGTTGATGTTGATTTGCATAATATGAACATCGATATCGATGCGGTAAAAAAAGCAATTACTCCAAAAACAAAAGCAATTGTCCCGGTTCACTTATTTGGACGTGCAGCCAATATGGATGCTATTATGGAAATTGCCAAAGAGCATAATTTATATGTAATTGAAGATAATGCACAGGCAATTGGAGCTGATTATATTTCTAAATCCGGATCAAAAGTAAAAGTGGGTACAATTGGCCATGTTGCAGCAACTTCATTTTTTCCATCTAAAAACTTAGGCTGTTATGGAGACGGAGGAGCAATTTTTACAAATGACGATAAATTGGCTCACATTATCCGCGGAATAGTAAATCACGGAATGTACGAGCGTTACCATCATGATGTTGTAGGTGTGAATTCACGTTTAGACAGTATTCAGGCAGGAGTTTTAAATGCAAAATTGCCTTTGTTGGATGAATATAATAAAGCACGTCGTTTAGCGGCTGCAGAATATAACGCTGCTTTTGCAGGAAATGCGCATATCATTACGCCGGATTTTGATGCAAACGAAAATGATCACGTTTTTCATCAATATGTATTGAGAATTTTAGATGCCGACAGAAATGCTTTAATGCAGCATTTGCTGGATAAAGGAATTCCTTGTGCTATTTATTATCCAATTCCGCTGCATTCTCAAAAAGCCTATTTAGATCCTCGTTACAAAGAAGAGCAGTTTCCTGTTACGAATCAATTAGTGCAGGAAGTGATTGCTTTGCCAATGCATACGGAACTTGATGACGAGCAGATTAAATTTATTACAGATTCTGTTTTAGAATTTTTGAAGAAATAAAAATGAGAAGAGCAGGTCTTTTAATTTTAATAATCTTTTTTCAGTTTTCTGTTTTGGCACAAAAAAAGAATTCTAAAGAAGAGGACGCTGTTAGCAGTCAGGTTGAAATGTTGCGTCAGGCAATGATCAATGCTGATGGCGCAAAATTGAAAGCATTAACATCAGATCAGCTGTCGTATGTTCATTCTAATGGTAATTTTCAAAACCAGGCTGAGTTTATTGAGGGGATAGTCAGCAGAAAATCGAATTTTGTATCGATTGATCTGCAAAACCAAACAATAAGCATTCAGAACGATGCTGCCATTGTGCGGCATGTTTTGGCGGCTCATACCAAAGATGAGGGCATCGATAAAGATATAAAAATAGGAATAATGCTGGTTTGGCAGAAACAAAAAAACAAATGGATTTTAATTGCCAGACAAGCTTATAAATTAACTACATAAAAAATAACCGAAAAATGAAAGTATTAGTAACGGGAGGCTTAGGTTTTATAGGTTCTCACACCGTAGTCGAATTGCAAAATGAAGGCTATGAAGTAGTGATAATCGATAATCTTTCTAATTCTTCAGAAGATGTTTTAAAAGGAATTACAGCCATTACAGGAAAAACGCCTTTATTTGAAAAAATTGATTTAAGAGAAAAAAGTGCCGTTCAGGATTTCTTTAAAAAACATAATGATGTTACCGGAGTAATTCATTTTGCTGCTTCCAAAGCGGTTGGTGAAAGTGTTGAGCAGCCATTGTTGTATTATGAAAACAACATCAGCAGTTTAGTGTATTTATTGCAGGAACTGCAGCAAAAACCTGAAGCTAGTTTTATTTTCAGTTCGTCTTGTACGGTTTACGGTCAGGCCGAAAAAATGCCGATTACCGAAGATGCACCGGTTCAGGCAGCAATGTCTCCGTACGGAAATACGAAACAAATTGGTGAAGAGATCATTACAGATACTGCAAAAGTGACTAATATCAGTGCTATTTTATTACGTTACTTTAACCCGGTTGGAGCACACGAATCTGTTGAAATTGGAGAATTGCCATTGGGAGTTCCTCAGAATTTAGTTCCGTTTATCACACAAACCGGAGTAGGATTACGTCAGGAATTATCTGTTTTTGGAAATGATTATCCAACGCCGGACGGAACGGCAGTTCGTGATTATATTCATGTTGTTGATTTGGCAAAAGCACACGTAATTGCTTTACAAAGACTATTAAATAAAAAAAACTTAGCGAAAGTAGAAACTTTTAATCTTGGAACTGGAAAAGGAAGTTCGGTACTGGAAGTGATTCATAGTTTTGAAAAAGTCAGCGATAAAAAACTGCCATATAAGATGATGCCTCGTCGCGAAGGTGATATTACTGAAGCATACGCAAATACAGATAAGGCAAATAATGTTTTAGGATGGAAGGCTGAACTAAGTTTAGACGAAGCAATGGCAAGTGCCTGGAAATGGGAACAAAAGGTGAGGAATAAATAAGCATCTTAGTTAAAATTATAAAATTTTAAGATCCCAAATTATAGCATTATAATTTGGGATTTTTTTTAGCATAGTAATGATCATGAAACAAAATTTAGATTACAAATTAATATTTGCCCTAGCGGCTGTTGGAATTATTTGGGGAACAACCTTTTTGGGAATTAGAGTTGCAGTTGAAACTATTCCGCCCTGGTTTGTAACTTCAATCCGTCAGGGGTTGGCGGGAATTATCATGATGATAATTTTATTGTTTAAAAAGGAAATGAAATGGATTGGCTGGGAAAATTTAAAACATCAGCTTGTTCCTTCTATTTTGATGATTGTAGTGGCAAATGGTTTTACCACCGTTGCAGAACAGACTGTGCCAAGCGGACTGGCTTCGGTAATTAGTGCTATGTCTCCGATACTTATTTTTCTGGGCAGTATTTTATTTAAATTGCAAAAACCAAGTTTGAAAGGATTTATTGGGGTTGTAATAGGATTTTCGGGAGTCGTTTTTATATTTAAAGACGGACTGGGATCTTTTTTAGATGCCGATTACAGAATTGGAATGATGTTTATGGGATTTGCGATTTCTGCCTGGGCAGCAGGAACAATTTATACCAAACTACACGGGAATAAATCTAAAAATATAGTTCTTAATTTATTTTACCAATTTACAATCGCATCTTGTATTCAGATTGTTCTGGCATTTATTTTTTCGCCCACTATTGATGTGAATTTATGGAGTACAAAAAGTATTTTAGCGGCATTGTATCTGTCAATTTTTGGATCAGTAATTGCTTTTTTTAGTTATAATTATGCTTTGAAACACGTTACTCCGGTTCAGGTTTCTATTTTGGCGTATATCAATACCATAATTGCGGTGTTTTTTGGCTGGCTGATTTTGGATGAAAAAATTACAATCGATTTTATAATTGCAACAATCCTGATTATTTTGGGCGTTTTTATTATTAATTACAAAAAGAAAGAAAAGAAAACTTTGTAAATTTTGATTCAATTTATTTTTATAAATTTGTAAGAATTAAAAATGTAGGAATTATGAATTCGGATAATGAAAATGAAAAGAAAAATAAGGTAGAAGAACCTGCGACTGAATACGAAATTCAAAAACCGAAATTTAAAGGAATAGACCCTGAAACTTTTGATTTTGATGCTGAATTTGCAAAGGGATTAACTCCAGAGCAGGCAAAAGCAGAATCGATTAGAAGGATTAGAGAATGGTGGGGGAAATAGGAGTTATTTATACGCCAGAGGTAATACAATTTTTAGATGATTTGGTTATAACTTTATATAAAGAAGAGTATTTTGGCTTCATAGAATCTGCAGAAGAATATGTTTCTAACATCTACGATGCTGTTTCGGAAAGAATAAAGAAATTTCCTCAAAAGAAAACCCCGTATTCGTTGCAGTATTTAGGAGCTGATTATATTTTTTATAAATCCAATTCAAGAACTACTTGGTATATCTTTTTTGAAAAAAGAAATCAAAATTATCTGATTACAGGAATTTTAAATAATCATAGCGAAGAAGCAAAAGAGTTATAAAACAAAATCCTCATAAACATAAGTCTATGAGGATTTTTTTATATGTTTAGTTTTCAAAATGAACACTAAAAAAGTGAACACTGAACACTTGAAAAATTAAGCATTAGCCGTAGCAGCTTCTTTATCAATTTTGTTAATCAAACCAGTTAAAACTTTTCCAGGACCAACTTCAGTAAATAAAGTAGCACCGTCGGCAATCATTTGCTGTACAGACTGAGTCCATTTTACAGGAGCAGTTAATTGAATGATTAAGTTCTTTTTAATTTCTGCAGCGTCTGAAACAGCGTTTGCTGTAACGTTTTGGTATACTGGACAGCTTGGAGTAGAGAAAGTAGTTGCTTCAATTGCAGCAGCTAATTCTTCTCTTGCCGGTTCCATCATTGGAGAATGGAAAGCACCTCCAACAGGTAAAATCAGCGCCCGTTTTGCTCCAGCTGCTTTCATAGCTTCGCAAGCTTTTTCAACTGCTGAAGTTTCTCCTGAAATTACTAATTGTCCTGGACAGTTATAATTTGCAGCAACCACAACACCGTCGATAGAAGCACAAACTTCTTCCACAATATTATCAGCTAAACCTAAAACCGCGGCCATTGTAGATGGAGTTATTTCGCAGGCTTTTTGCATAGCCAAAGCACGTTGAGAAACTAATTTTAAACCATCTTCAAAAGATAAAGTTCCGTTAGCAACCAAAGCTGAAAATTCTCCTAATGAATGTCCTGCAACCATTTCAGGTTTGAAATCCTCTAAAGTTTTAGCTAAAATAACAGAGTGTAAAAATACTGCTGGCTGTGTCACTTTAGTTTCTTTTAGTTCTTCGGCAGTACCTTCAAACATAATATCAGTAATTCTGAAGCCTAAAATTTCATTGGCTTTTTCGAATAATTCTTTGGCTAAAGCCGAATTTTCATAAAGGTCTTTACCCATTCCTGTGAATTGCGCGCCCTGACCTGGAAATACGTATGCTTTCATTTGTCTAATTTAATTTTTACTTTTTTTAAAATTGAAAATTAGTTTCAATTGGTGCGCAAAAGTACTATTTTTTTAGCTTGTATAATCCTTAAACATATAAATCCATGCTAATCTTGAAAATCTAAGATTAAAAGGAGTGAATAAAACAATTGCTGCAACGATGATAGGGAAGATTCTGAAATCAAAATTCTTTTCAAAGAAAAACTGTGCAATACAATACGTTGCAATTCCCTGAGCCACGGTTAATCCGTAGTTTACGTACATGGCACCAAAGAAATAACCAGGCTCTTTTTGGAATTTATAGTGGCAGTGACTGCAGTATTCATTCATTTTGGGAAAGCTAAAATTCAGAAAAATGTTTTTATCTGTAAATACTTTTCCTTTGTGACAAACAGGACATTCGTTTCTAAAAATATGAGTTAGTGCGTGTGACATGATCTTGCTGTTTTTTGTTTATACAAAGGTAAATCAGAGTTTTATAAAACTCTTTTTTATATCTTCGCTTATTATAGCACAAAAAGGACATTTGTTATGAAAAGATATCCCATTTATAGCGTTCAGAATTTTAGTTGTAACGATATTCACAGGGATTTTTATGTGAATACTTTTAAAGAGCATTTAAAAAGCCACAGTTTTGTAGAAGAACCACATCGGCATGATTCGTATTTAATGGTATTTTTTACCAAAGGCTCCGGATTACATGAAGTCGATTTTGACCAATTTGAAATAAAGAGAGGAAGTCTTTTTGTGCTGCAGCCCGGGCAAATGCATCATTGGAATTTGTCCGAAGATATCGAAGGTTTTGTAATTATCTTTTCACAGGAATTGTACAATTTGTATTTCGGACAGAAAAAAATCAACGATTATAATTTTTACCATTCCATTCACAACCGACCGGAGATGGTTTTTGAAGAAAAAGAAATTCCAAAAATCCTTCCGTATTTCAATTTGCTGATTCAGGAAAATAGTCATGACAATAAATTTCAGTTAGATAAATTATTGAATTTATTGGATTGTATTCACATTGAAGTAGCGAGAAAATACAGCGAAACCTATTCGCATCAAACCCATTCGTACAATATCAAAATCAATAAATTCGAATCGCTTTTAGAAGAATATTTCAGAAGCCAAAAACTACCTTCTTTCTACGCTGAAAAATTAAATATTACGCTAAAACATTTAAACAGAATCTGCAATGAAATCCTTCAAAAAACAGCCACAGAAGTAATCACAGATAGAGTAATCCTGGAAATAAAAAGAATGCTGATCGACAAACAATTAGCCGTAAACGAAGTGGCATTCAAAGTCGGCTACGAAGACTATTCCTATTTCTCCCGCTTCTTCAAAAAACAAACCGGAATTTCCCCAACCGAATTTAGAAATACTGTTCGTTGATTTTTTTAGCCACGAATTCACGAATTATTTTTATTAATCGTTGGCTATTTTTTTTGGTTTCACGCAGATTTAGCAGATTTGTGCTGATTAAAATAAATTTGCGCAAATCTGCTAAAATCATTTTAAATCTGCGTGAAATAAAAAATAATTCGTGAATTCGTGGCGGAAAAAACAAAAAGCCCTGCGAGTAAACGCAGAGCTTTTAACCAACCAATTAAATCTAATCTAAACCAAAAGATTAAGCTTGTTTTACAAATTGTAATTCAATGTTCAAACGAACTTCTTCACCCACTAAAACACCTCCTGTTTCAAGAGCTGAGTTCCAGTTTAAACCCCAATCTTTACGATTAATTTTTCCTTCTATGCTTAAACCTACTTTAGTATTCCCCCAGGGATCAGTCATGATTCCACTAAACTCAACTGGGAATTTTACAGTTTTAGAAACACCTTTAATGTCTAAATCTCCAGTTAATTCATATTCGCCATCGTTGATTTTTTTGAAAGCAGAAGATTTGAAAGTTAATTTTGGATGATTCTCAGCGTCAAAGAAATCACCACTTCTTAAATGTCCGTCACGATCTGCATTTGCAGTATCGACTGAAGCGATATCAGCAGAAAAACTGAAATCTGCATTTTCGAAACTTTCTCCTTCTGTGATTGCAGAAGCGTCATAAGTTCCAAATTTTCCTGAAACATTAGTAAACATCATGTGTTTAACTTTAAAACCAATTTCTGAGTGAGTTGGGTCAATTGACCATTTTGTAGTTGCCATAATTTTATTTTTTAAATATTTTAATAATTAATTTGTTTCATTTTGATAGGACAAAGTTACGGTGACAGTTGTCCTGAAGCACTTAACCTAGATTAAGAAATGAAAGATTTGAATTTTTTGTAAAACAGACTTTCAATTATAAATTTAAGTTTTCTTATTTAGTTGAATGTAAAGTTTAAGTAAAAAAAGAAACGATAATAATCTGAATTTCAGGTTTATTATCGTTTCAAGGTACAGGTATTTAATTGTTTTTGTTTGAATTAATAATTCATCGGAACGTCCATTAATAAAAATTCAGCATCTGTATTTGCTTTAATGTTTAAGATATCAGTTCCAGAAATTCCAACCGCATCACGAGAGTTTAATTCCTGACCGTTGATGGTAACATTTCCTTTTAAAACGAAAGCATAAACTCCGTTTCCTTCTTTTTTGATTTTGTATTCTGTAGAAACTCCAGCATCAAAATTACCCATGTTGAACCAGGCATCCTGATGAATCCAAACACCTTCATCATCTGCATTTGGAGATAAAACCTGAGACAATTTATTGTGTCTGTCAGCAACATTTAAAGTAATTTGCTGATAACGCGGCGTCACATTTCTTTTATTTGGAAACAGCCAAATCTGCAACAATTTAGTCTGCTGATCTTCATTTGGGTTAAACTCGCTATGCTGAATTCCAGTTCCGGCACTCATTACCTGAATGTCTCCGTTTTTAATTACTTCCGTATTTCCCATGCTGTCTTTATGAGCCAAATCACCTTCTAGCGGAATCGTAATAATTTCCATATTATCGTGAGGGTGAGTTCCAAATCCCATTCCGGCAGCAATTGTGTCATCATTTAAAACACGAAGCGCCCCAAACTGAATTCTGTCTGGATTGTACCAGCTTGCAAAACTAAAACTATGATAAGCGTTCAGCCATCCGTGATTGGCATTTCCTCTTGTGTCTGCTTTGTGCAATATTATATTTTCCATGATTTTGTCTTTTATTGATTTTGATAGTACAAAGTTACAGTCAACATGCATGAAAAGCACTTAATCTAGGTTAAGAAAAGTTTTCTGTGAGGTACAAAGGTTCAGAGTAGCAAAGGTTCAAAGGTTTTTTCTGGAGCAGAAGTGTAGTTTTCAAAAGACGTTCAGTCCCGCTATCCGTTTCAATCTTTTGTGTCTCGTTAAAGAAACGAGACACAAAAGGATTTCCACTTCTATCGGGGCTGGATTAGAGGTTTTTGTTTTTAGAAGAAGTTCCGAAGGAATGAAAGATATTGTAGGGACGGATTTTAATCCATTCTATGCGTGAAGCTCGAGGAAGATTGGAAATTACAAAGTTTTCACGCCAAAGTAACCACACAGCTTTGTCATTCCGAGGAAGGAGGAATCTCCGCAAGTAACTCCGCATAGCATGTCGCCAATCTTTGTGAGCTTCTCACGAAGATTCCTCGTTTCTCGGAATGACAAGAATGCGGATAGGAAACAGAAAAAAAACTACTTAATCCGAATCAATTTCCCTTTCCCGGTTACTAGATCAAGATAATTCGCAACCGGACTTTGTTTATCATGCATATAAAACAGAATCGTATCTTTTGTAATCTGATCTTTCGGAATGCTGATAACTAGATCAGTATTGATGAAATTGTCCAGCAATATTGCATTGCCATAAGAAATTTTTCCTTTTGGTAAGAACTTGTTGTCAAACTTAAAAACACTATCAGTGAAAGTAATTTTATCTTTCAGGATATAAGTTCCTTCGTCTTCAATCAGATAATTGTAACGGCCAGTTAGTTTGTCTGTTTTCTGGTTGAAGTTGATAAAAAACAGTGTCATTATTAAAGCAAAATATTTCATAAGATTCTAACTGTATTGATTGATAAACTGCTGCACCACCAAATCCGTATTCTCATGGCGTTTCTTTCTTTCTAAAACTACAGGAGGAGCGGCTCTTTCTAAACAATCCTGAACGGCACAGGTTTCGCAAGTTACGCCAACAATTCTTTTAACCAAAGGTTTACCTTCAATAAACTTGAATTTCTTCTTCATCGTCGGATTTATTAGGATCCCAACAGAAATACTTCGAATGGTATCATGCAAAAAAGGATCTTTGGTTGCTGACGAAAATACTAAATATTCATTACCACTGTTAGCGTAGCTGGAAATTTGCGCATCAAAAAAGTGAGATTTATTTTGTTTGATGGCTTCGTCTATGGTTTTTACCGAAACCCATCTTCTGCAATAATGCTCGTTGGTTTCATTGGCGTGCGGTTCCTGCTGATGCGTAATGTGTAATTCTTTATTTATCTGATAAAAATCGGAACCTATTTTATGTGACAATCTTAGGAAAAATAAGTTCTTCAGCTGAAAATCTTTTGGAAGTAAATTAGTCAATCGCTGATAAAAAGATTCAGGCGAAACTTCAAAGCTTTCAATTAACCAGACAAATTCCTCGGGTTTCGGATTTTCATTTTCCAAGAAAGAATTGATTTTATCTACAACTAATTTTCTAGGCAGTATTAAAGCGCCTGCAAAATAAGAAGCGTAAAAATTATTCAAAACCTGATCAAAATTGTCAAATTTAATCCAGCTGAAAGTCAGCAAACGATCGGATATTTTTAGATAATTATAGGCAATTTCTTTGGCTAAAATAAAAGCCTTCTGTGGCGCATCAAGTTCTGTAGAAAGCAATAAAGTTTTGCTTTTTGGAACATAAATCGAGCGTAAATCACCCAGCGCTTCCTGATCTGTAAAAGCAATATCTTTAATGATGTATTCGTATTCTTCTTTTAAAATGGCTTCTAATTCCTCAATGCTTATTTTAGAATCGAGGTTAATCTGAAAAGACTTTGAAAACGAAATCACTTTCTCTTCTAAATCTTCAAAATAATTGCTGTGCGCTTCCTGATACGAACGCAAAGAAGCCAAAAAGAAGCTTTCACGGCTTAAATTATAATGCTGAGCAATTTCGAAAATGGTACTGATAAACGCATTGACTTTTGCCGGAGCATTGGCAATAATATCAATTAAATCGGCTTCCTGAATTCCGAAAAGCTCTAATGGAATCTCTTTTAAAATTCCGGATTTTAAAATTTCTCCAATCGGAGCAAGGTTATTATCGAGTTTTAGCGACACCATTTGATCGTAAGTCACGTCCAGATGTTCGCACAAAAGAAGGATTTTGTCTGTTTTTGGATATTTTTTCCCCTTTTCAATCTCGTTTAAGTACGATTTTGAAAGATTGGTCAATTTGGCCAAGCCAAAAAGCGAAAGATTTTTTTGGACTCTAACCTGTTTTAGTTTTAGTCCAAATATCAGCTTTATATAGTCTTTTTCGATATCCATAATATCAAATGTAATCGATTTAAAAATAATCGCCAAAAAAATATTTTTAAATTTTAGCGAACGTTCGCTATTTTTGTAAAAAACTTTTTGTAACATTGTGGTGTAAAACTTATTAGCTATTAAGTTGTTAAGTGAGTTTTGTCTTTTTTAAGGCAAATCTAACCTGAAACAATTCACTGGCTGGTCAATAAAAAATAAAACCACAGCTATGAAAAACCAAACTGAAATTATCGAAACGGCAATGGAATTTTTAGCCGAAAAAAAACTTCGTTACCCAAAAATCTGGACAGAAGAAGCGATTGTTTTTATAACCGAATTACACCGAAAATTCGAATCACAGCGTAAACTGCTTCTTTTGCAGCGCGAACAGAAACAAGTCACTTTTGATCAGGGAATCATGCCGGTTTTTATTCCGGAAACTAAAAGCATTAGAGAAGGAAGTTGGACGGCTGGCGAAATTCCGAAAGACTTATTAGATCGCAGAGTTGAAATTACAGGTCCGGTTGACCGTAAGATGATTATCAATGCATTGAATTCGGGAACAAAAACCTTCATGGCCGATTTTGAAGACAGCACTTCGCCAACCTGGCAAAATTTAATGGACGGACAAGTGAATTTAATTGATGCAGTAAACAAAACCATCACATTTACTGATTTGATTAAGCAGAAATCCTATCATTTAAATGAAAAAATCGCAACGTTGATTGTTCGTCCAAGAGGGTTGCATCTACCAGAAAAACATCTTTTGATTGAAGGAAATGAAGTTTCGGGTTCTTTGGTAGATTTTGGTTTGTATGTATTTCATAATCATAAAAAACTTTTAGAAAATAATTCTGGACCGTATTTCTACATTCCGAAATTGGAACATTATCTGGAAGCGCGCTGGTGGAATAACGTAATTGATTTTACAGAAGATTATCTGAATCTGAAACGAGGAACGATAAAAGTGACGGTTTTAATAGAAACCATAACGGCGAGTTTTCAGTTAGACGAAATTATTTATGAACTAAAAGAACATATCGTTGGTTTGAACTGTGGACGCTGGGATTATATTTTTTCTTACATCAAAAAGTTTAGAAAAAATCCAAAATTCATCGTTCCGGATCGCGATCAGGTAAATATGACTTCGCCTTTTATGAATGCCTATTCCAATTTGGTTATCCAAAGATGTCATAAAAGAGGAATTCATGCGATTGGAGGAATGGCAGCACAGATTCCAATTAAGAATAATGAAGAAGCCAATGCTGTCGCTTTCGCGAAAGTAAAAACTGATAAAGAACGGGAAGTTCGAAACGGCCACGACGGAACCTGGGTAGCACATCCAGATTTGGTTGCGATTGCCAAAGAAATTTTTGATAAAGGAATGCCAACGCCAAATCAGATTCATGTAAAAAGAGAACATCGCAGAATTACAGAGGCCGATTTGATAGAACCGCCAATTGGATTAATTACAGAAAACGGTGTTCGGAAAAACATTAATGTTGCCGTTTTGTATCTGGCTTCATGGCTGAACGGACAAGGTGCTGCAGCACTTCATAATTTGATGGAAGATGCTGCAACAGCCGAAATTTCAAGATCTCAATTATGGCAATGGCTTCAAAATAAAGTGATTTTGGATAATGGCAGAAAATTAGACTTAGCGTATTATCATGAATTGGCTTTAGATGAATTCAGAAAAATCAAGGAAGAATTAGGAACAGAAAATCACGAAAAACAACAATTTCCCTTAGCTGAAAAAATGCTGGAAAGATTAGTCGTAAACCTGCACTTTGTAGATTTTTTGACGATTCCGTGTTACAAATATTTATAAGAAAAAAAAATCCGCATAATCCGCTAAATCTGCGAGAGAATATTTTTTTCACGCAGATTTAGCAGATCAGGCAGATAAAATTTAGTCTTAAATTATTTAAACACATAGAAACATAGATTTAGATTTTAAACAAAGGAAGAAGAAAAAACTAGTTTTCACACATAGCTATGTGCATTTGAAAAAGTGAAACGCCTTTAACCACAAAGTGAAACTATGATTCTATGTGTTTAAAAGAGACAAAGAATTCTTTACTAACCAACTTAACTATACATTTATGAAAACAACAGAAGACAGAATTCAGGAATTGATTAACGATTGGATTACGAACCCAAGATGGAAAGGCGTTGAGCGTCCTTATACGGCGAGTGAAGTAGTAACGCTTCAGGGATCGTATAAAATTGAGCATTCGATTGCCAAAATGGGAGCGGAAAAATTATGGAGAAAGTTAAAAAGCCAGGATTATGTTGCAGGTTTGGGAGCTTTGACAGGAAATCAGGCGATTCAGGAAGTAGATGCGGGTTTAGAAGCGATTTATTTAAGCGGATGGCAGGTGGCTGCCGATGCAAATCTGGCGGGAGAAATGTATCCTGACCAATCGCTTTATCCAGTAAACAGCGTACCAATGGTGGTTAAAAAAATCAATAACGCTTTACTGCGTGCCGATCAAATTCAGATTGTAAATAAAATTGAAGATAAAAAAGATTATTTGGTTCCGATTGTGGCGGATGCTGAAGCGGGTTTTGGTGGCAACTTAAATGCTTTTGAATTAATGAAATCAATGATTGAAGCCGGAGCTTCTGGAGTTCATTTTGAAGATCAATTAAGTTCTGCTAAAAAGTGCGGACACTTGGGCGGAAAAGTTTTGGTTCCAACGCAGGAAGCAATCAATAAACTGATTGCGGCAAGATTGGCTTCAGATGTTATGGGAGTTTCGACTCTAATTGTTGCCCGAACAGATGCAGATGCAGCGAATTTATTGACCAGCGATGCAGACCCAAGAGATAGAAAATTCCTGACTGGGGAAAAATCAAGTGAAGGTTTCTTCTATGTGAAAAACGGAATAGAGCAGGGAATTGCAAGAGGTTTAAGCTACGCACCTTATGCCGATTTGATTTGGATGGAAACCAGCAATCCGGATTTAGATTATGCGAGAAAGTTTGCAAAAGCCATGAAAAAAGAATTTCCGGAAAAAATGCTGGCTTATAATTGTTCACCATCTTTCAATTGGGCAGCAAAATTATCAGTTGCCGAAATGGAAACATTTAGAGAAGATTTGGCAGCAATGGGATATGGTTTCCAATTCATCACTTTAGCTGGATTCCATGCTTTGAACACCAGTATGTTTGAATTGTCTAAAGCTTACAAAGAACGCGGAATGGCGGGTTATTCTGAATTGCAGGAACGTGAATTCGCTTTACAGCAAAACGGATTCAGAGCGGTAAAACACCAAGCTTTCGTAGGAACTTCTTATTTCGATGCGGTTCAAAACACTGTTATGTTGGGAAAATCAGCCATAACAGCAATGGAGCATTCTACTGAGGTTGAGCAATTTTAATTTTTTTTTCCGCCACGAATTCACGAATTATTTTTTTTATAATCTTTGAGAATAATAATTCGTGAATTCGTGGCGGAAATTTTTATTTCTTCAAAAGCCTTGCTTTCATTTTGCTGAAAAATTCAGGTGTTACACCAATGAAAGAAGCGATTTGTTTTTGAGGAACTTTATGAACCAATGTTCCGTATTTTTTAGTGAATTTCTCGAAACGCTCTTCTGCGGGTAAACTCAAGTTGTCCATTAATCGCTGTTGATTTGCAACTAAAGAATTTTCAATTAAAATCCTGAAAAAACGTTCCAGTTTTGGAATTTCAAGATACAATTGCTCCTGATTTTCTTTAGATAAAGAAACAACTTCGGCTTCTTCCAAAACTTCAATAAAAAGCTGTCCCGGTTTCTGCGAAAAAAAACTGTACATGTCGCTCATCCACCATCCTTCGCAGGCAAATGAAAGAACATGTTCAACAATATTATCGTTGATATTGAAACTTCTTAAAATTCCTGAATTCACAAAATAAGAATGCTTGCAGACTTCGCCAGCATTTAATAAAAGTGTTTTGGCTTTGTATGTATTGGTTTCTAATTTAGATAAAAAGAGTTCTTGTTCTTCTGGTGTGAGAGAAACGTGTTTAGCAATGTTTTCTAGTATTAATGTCATTATTTTTTATCGTCTATTAAAGTGAATGAAGTGGCGATAAATCGGTTTCCTTTGATTTCTCCAGTAACAGAAGCTTTTCTGATAGTATTACAGAAACCATCTTCTGCATGAGCATCACCATGTTCGTCAATTTTTGTTCCATCAACGAAATATGATTTTCCGTCAATGCGAACAGCTAAGTCACAGCTTTTGCCTTTCATCCCGAATTTACATTCTCCACAAGAAGCTTCCACGATTGTGGGTTTGTCAAATTTCTTTTTGCTTTGAGCTTGTACTGCAATTCCAATAAAAAGGAATGTTGCTAAAAGTATATTTTTCATAGTTAAGAATTTACAGTTATTAATTTTGCTGTTTCTTTGGCGCGTTCGGTTACTTCATTAATTGAAGTAGAAAGTGTATCGTGACTCAAAACAACGCCCATTCTGCGGTAAGGTCTTGATGTTGGTTTTCCAAAAATCCTGAAATCGGTTTTTGGAAGAAACGCTACTTTTTCGATTCCGGTAAAAGTTGGATTTGTAGAATCTTCGGATGCTAAAATTACAGCGCTTGCTCCAGCTTTTTCTAAAGTAATTTCAAAAATAGGAAGACTTAAAATGGCTCTTAAATGCAATTCAAATTCGTTAAAATTCTGCGTTCCGGCTAAAGTTACCATTCCGGTATCATGCGGACGTGGAGAAAGTTCTGAGAAATAAACGCCTTCTTTGGTTAGGAAAAATTCAACGCCAAAAAGCCCAGCACCACCAAGTGCTTCGGTAATTTTTTCGGCCATATCCTGAGCTTCGTATAAGTCTTTTTCAGAAACCAAAGCCGGCTGCCAGCTTTCCTGATAATCGCCTCTTTCTTGTCTGTGACCAATTGGAGCGCAAAATAAAGTTGGATTACCATTTTGAGTAATTGTTAAAAGCGTAATCTCAGAATCGAAATTTACAAAAGCTTCAACAATTACTTCGATAACATCGCCACGCGAACCAGCAACAGCATATTGCCATGCTTTCTCAATATCGCTTTCTGTTTTAATTGTTGATTGCCCTTTTCCTGATGAAGACATTAATGGTTTTACAACACACGGAATTCCAACTTCCTGAACGGCTTTTTGCAGTTCTTCGGCTGAGGTTGCGTATTGGTATTTTGCTGTACGTAATCCCAATTCTTTTGCTGCTAAATCACGAATGGCTTTACGATTCATGGTAAAGTTGGCCGCTTTCGCTGAAGGAACCACAGTGATTCCTTGTTTTTCGTAATCGTAAAAACGCTCAGTGCGAATGGCTTCTATTTCGGGAACTATAAAATCGGGTTGGTGTTTGGCTACGATTCGATCCAGTGCTTCGCCATCGAGCATATTGATGACTTCAAAACCGTGTGCGACTTGCATTGCGGGAGCATTTTCGTAACTGTCAACTGCGATTACCGTTTGCCCGATTCGTTGTGCAGCAATGACAAATTCTTTGCCTAATTCGCCTGAGCCTAGGAGTAATATTTTCATTTTGGAGTGTTGTAGTGTTTAAGTAGTAAAAGTACAGAAAAATGATTTTAACCGCAAAGTTCGGAAGAATGTTCACGCAGATTTTGCAGATTCAGCAGATTTTAATTTAACCGCAAAGAGCGCAAAGGAATACGCAAAGAACGCTAAGTTTTGTTTTTAAGCTAAAAAGAAAGGTTCGCAAAGATTAATTAAAATCTTTGCGAACCTTTGCGTATTTCTTTGCGCACTTTGCGGTAAAAAAAACTTTTCGGTTAAACAATATTAATGAAAATGATCTTCTTCAATTTCGAATTCGGCATCTTTTTCCCAGATTTCCATTTCGCAGGGTTTGCAGTTGAATTTTAGTTTGTATTCAAGCTCGCCTTGTTTTAAAACCAATGGTTCTTTTACTTTAACACCTACAATGTCTTTTTGGTGAATCGGGCATTTTTTTAATTCGTATTTGATGCAATATTTCGTTGTCATTACACGAGATTTCCCTGGATCCCATTGTAATTCGAAAGCTTTTTCGATTTCGGTAACACCATGGCGTTCGTAGAATTTACGAGCGGTTTTGTTTGAAACGTTATACATGAAATCCAGTTTAGTTTCTGGATAAGGATGTGACGTTTTTACCAATTGGTGTTCTTCGCGAACATAATTTGCTAAACGAATTTCAGTCAATTGATCGTAAACCGTTCTTCTCATTTCGTTGATTTTAGAAATTGGAAGGAACCAGTTTTGAGAAAACATAATATTAATTTCATCAGCAGTATAAGGTGTGAAGCCTGTTTTTGCTAATTGTGTTTTGATGTTTTCTTCTATAGATTCGCCCGTTTTTGTTTGTTCTTTTGGGTGTTCTAAATTTACGGTACTTACATTTCCGTCTTCATCGGTTGCGATTAACTGGAAACCAGTTTCAGTTTCTGTAAGCAATAAAGTTGTGCTTAATTTACGAACGGCACTGTCTTCTCTTTCAACAATTTTGATGAAAGCGGCGTCGTTATTACGATAGATGAAAGTTCCGTCTTTGATTTCTTTTAAAACGTTTGGATAAACTTTTCCGTTTTCAGCTTTGTTTACGTAGATTCCGTCGGCCTCGTTATTTTCGTTGATGAAGCAAAGTCCGTCACCGTTGTTTAGTAATTCGCCGTTTTCGATTTCGTAAGCACCACCAACAGTTCGGATTAATTTACCAATATATTGACCTTTTGATTTTGGGCTTTCCCAAGAACCAATTGAACTGTGTCTGTCATTAACGAAATAATCAGTATAACCACGATTGAAAGTTCTGTTTAATGCAGAATCAAAAGTATAAGTACATTTTCCAGAAGAAGCTTTAATGTATTTGTCGCTTCCTTCTAAATAACTGTCTAATTTTTGACGTAAATAAGAAACGTTGTTTTTAACGTAAGCGACGTCTTTTAAACGGCCCTCAATTTTAAAAGAAACAATTCCGGCTTCAATCAAATTCGGAATTTGATCAGAAATATCTAAATCTTTAATTGAAAGCAAGTGACTGTTTCTGATCAAAGTATCTCCGTTTCCATCGATTAAGTTATAAGGTAAACGGCAGTTTTGAGCGCATGAACCACGGTTGGCGCTACGTTCTCCGTTTGCCACACTCATATAGCAGTTTCCACTGAACGATACACATAATGCTCCCGTTACGAAAAACTCTAATTCAACATCAGCGTGGTCGTATATTGTTTTGATTTGATGCAGGTTTAACTCACGTGCTAAAACCACACGTTTGATACCAGCGTCTTTTAAGAATTTAATTTTATCAGCATCACGGTTATTGGCTTGTGTGCTGGCGTGGAGTACGATAGGAGGCAAGTCCATTTCCATAATCGCCATATCCTGAATAATCAGGGCATCAACACCAATATCGTATAGTTCCCAGATCATGGCACGACACGTTTCTAATTCGTTGTCGTACAAAATGGTATTAATAACTACAAAAACCTGAGCGTTAAATAAGTGTGCGTATTTTACCAATTCGGCAACATCTTCGATAGAGTTGTTGGCATTTGAACGTGCTCCAAATTGCGGTGCACCAATATATACAGCATCTGCACCACTATTTATGGCTGCGATTCCTCCAATTAAATCTCTGGCAGGAGCTAATATTTCGATTTTCTTCTTCATTTCTAAAACTTTAGACTTTTGTGGTATTCCCGAAAAAAAGTGTGCAAAGGTCTAATAAATTATTCGAGTTTGCTAGCGATGAAGCGATTTTTTTGAAATTGTTAACTTAATATGGAATGATGATAAATGAAAAATTCTTATCGTGGTTTAATTATGATTTGTACCAGCAAAGTTTTTGTCTTTTGAATTTGCATTTCTTCTCTTAGGATCATAAATTTTTGAAAACCATTTTCCTGATGCCAAGAAAATGGTTTTCAAATTTGGTAAACAAAAAAACTACCCAGTTTTTCAACTAAGTAGTTTTCTAAAATGAAAAAAAACAATGCTATTAAATTCCTTTCATTTTAATTTGCGATAAAGTATTTTGAATACTATTTAATTGTTTGGAAACAATATAAACCTGACTGTGTTCCAATTCATTATCATCGAGTGCTTTTTTGTATTTTTCAATAGCAGCTTCTTCTCCGGTAATACAAGCATTAATAATTGCTTCAGGATCTCCATCTGTGAAGGATGATTTGATGTCAATCCAGGTTCTGTGTAAAGCTCCTAACGGGCCACCGCCAGAAGTGTCTGTTGATTTTCCGAGTTTGTTGATTTCGTCTTGTAATTCTACAATAAATAAGGCTCTTTCTCGTGCATATTCCAGAAAATCAGTTTTCATTGCCGGGTTGTTTACATGTTCGGCTGCGTTTGTGTATCCTAGTTTTCCATCTTCAAGAATTGAAATCAATCCTTCCAGAGTTTTAACTGTTTCTTTTGTGGTTTCATCAGTATGTATCATGACGTAATAGTTTTTAAATTAATACATTACAAAGTTGTCGATTTCTAAAGCGTTATTTCTTACAGGATTACGATTGAGCTTTTACAATATTGTAGAATGGGAATTTTGAAAGTTATATTTTTTTGTTTCACGCAGATTAAGCAGATTTTGGCAGATTTTTTCTTTTGAAAATGAAAGCTTCTCGTTTTACGGTTTGCGTGAGGGATAGAAGTGGAAAGCCCACAGCCGTGAGGAACGAACAGGCGAGGACTTGTAACGGATAGCCCGGTTCGCCGCGGCGAAACACGCCCAAAATATGCTCATAAAAAAAACAGCTTAAAGTATAAAAGTGATGAAACTTTTGAACCTTAAGCCGTTTTAATAAAACTTAGAATATTGTTATGCAGTCAAAGCTTCTTTGATTCTGCGTAATGCTTCTTTTAAAATATCGTTGCTTGTTGCGTAAGAGAAACGAATACAGTTTGGATTTCCAAAAGCGTCTCCGGTTACTGTTGCTACGTTAGCTTCAGCTAAAAGATACATCGAAACGTCGTTTGCATCTTTAATTTCGTGTCCTTTTAAAGTTTTTCCGAAGAAAGAAGAAACGTCTGGGAATACGTAGAAAGCTCCTTCAGGAACGTTGATTTTTATTCCTGGGATTTCTTTTAATAATCCAACTACTAAATCTCTACGACCGTGGAAAGCCTGAACCATTTCGTTTAATACGCTTGGGTCAGCATCTACAGCTGTAATTGTCGCGCGTTGTGCCACAGAATTTGCTCCAGATGTTACTTGTCCTTGGATTTTTGTACATGCTTTTGCAATAAATTCAGGAGCTCCGATGTAACCAATTCTGTATCCTGTCATGGCAAATGCTTTTGCAACTCCGTTTACAGTGATTGTTTTTTCTAACATTCCCGGGATAGAACCGATACTGCAGAATGTTCCTGAGAAATTGATGTGCTCATAAATTTCATCGGCAACTACGTAAATATTTGGGTGTTTTTCCAACACTTTTGCCAATGCTGTTAATTCTTCTCTGCTGTAAACAGATCCGGATGGATTACATGGAGAAGAAAACCACATCATTTTTGTTTTTGGTGTGATGGCAGCTTCTAATTGTTCCGGAGTAATTTTGAAATCGGTTTCAACAGAAGTTGGAACTTCAACTGGAACTCCGCCGGAAAGTTTTACGATTTCGAAATAAGAAACCCAGTAAGGTGCTGGTAAAATAACTTCATCACCGTCGTTTAACATTACTTGTGCAATGTTGTATAATGATTGTTTTGCTCCTGTAGAAACTACAATTTGAGATGGTTTGTACTCTAAATCATTGTCTCTTTTGAATTTTCTGCAGATAGCTTCTTTTAAATCCTGATATCCGTCAACTGGAGAATAAGTGCTGTAATTATCGTCAATTGCTTTTTTAGCAGCTTCTTTAATAAAGTCAGGTGTATTGAAATCTGGCTCACCTAAACTTAAACTGATAATGTCTTTTCCTTGTGCTTTTAATTCTCTTGCCAAAGCGGCCATTGCTAATGTCTGCGAAGTCGCAAGGTTGTTGATTCTGTCCGAAAGAATATGATTCATTATAAAAATTTTGAATGTCCTTAATTTGCTGCGCCTATCAAGGAAGGTTATTATTAATAGATTTTTTTTAGTTTAAACGGATAATTCTGGCTTCATTCCTAAATCACGTAAATGCCTGAAGTGAGCAATAACAGCACTTCGCATTGTTTTGTATTCGTAATACGGCAAGTTGCATTCTTTTGCAGTTTCTTTGACAATTTTGGCAATTTTACCGTAGTGAATGTGACTAATATTTGGGAAAATATGATGTTCAATTTGATGATTTAACCCGCCTGTATACCAGTTTACAATGGCATTTTTTGGAGCGAAGTTAGTGGTAGTGTACAATTGGTGAATAGCCCAGGTATTGTCCATTTCGCCTAAATCGTTTGGAGTTGGATTTGTCGTGTGATCTACAACATGTGCTAACTGGAATACAATACTTAAGATTAACCCGGCAGTATAGTGCATTACAAAAAATCCAAGAAGTACTTTCCACCAAGTGATTCCGATTAAAATTGGTAAAACAATCCAGATAGAAACGTAGATGATTTTAGTAATAATTAATGTTGTCCAAAGAATTTTAGGATTCTTAGGTTCTCCATAAGATAATTTTCTCTTTAAATAATTTCTCATCTGCTTAAAATCGGTTGTTAATGCCCAATTGAAAGTCAATAAACCATATAAGAAGACAGAGTAATAATGTTGGAAACGATGAAAGCTGTACCATTGAGCATGTTCTGTAAAACGGATAATTCTTCCGGCATCTAAATCTTCATCGTGTCCGGGAATATTGGTATAGGTATGGTGTAATACATTATGCTGTACCTGCCAGTTGTAAACATTTCCGGCCAGAACATAGATGGTTCCGCCCATAAATTTATTGATCCAGCTTTTAGTAGAGTACGAGCCATGGTTTCCGTCGTGCATGACATTCATTCCAACACCGGCCATTCCAATGCCCATTACAATAGAAAGCAGCAGCATTAACCAAAAGGGCATATCGAGCGTAAGTATTAAAAAATACGGGGTAAGGAATACAGCAAAAAGAATAACTGCTTTTAAATGTAATTTCCAATTCCCGGTTTTTTGAATATTATTCTCTTTAAAGTAATTGTTTACCCGGGAGTTAAGCGTTCTGAAAAACTTCAGATTGTCTTGCCTTGCAAAAGTAGGAGCAGTGTTATTCATAATTATTTTAAATAGTTTTCAAAGGTAATTATTATAAATTTTCAATTTGCAAAATTGAGTTAAATATTTCAATCGTAAAGTAGTACTTTTGTTAAAAATTTACAGCAATGGATGAGATATTGAAATATTTTCCTGATTTGACTCCTCTTCAAATCGAACAATTTCAAAAATTAGACTTTTTATACCACGATTGGAACGAGAAAATTAATGTTATTTCCCGTAAAGACATTGATTCGTTGTATACAAAACATATTTTACATTCTTTAGGAATTGCTAAAGTGATGAAATTTGAACCGGGAGCAGCTGTTCTGGATGTTGGGACCGGAGGAGGTTTTCCGGGAATTCCGCTTGCAATTCTTTTTCCTGAAACCCGTTTTTATTTAATTGATGTTATTGCCAAAAAGATAAAAGTAGTTCAGGGAGTGGCTGATGCTCTGGAATTAAAGAATGTAAAAGCAGAACAAAAACGGGCTGAGCTGGTAAAAGGTGATTTCGATTTTATTGTAAGCCGGGCCGTGACCAATATGCCTGATTTTGTTTCCTGGATAAAAGATAAAATCAAAAAACAGCATAAACATACTTTGAAAAACGGAATTTTGTACTTAAAAGGCGGCGATTTAACCGAGGAACTTAAAGATTTTCCAAAAGCAGTATTGTATGATTTGGCAGATGTTTTTGAGGACGAGTTTTTCGAGACTAAAAAAGTAGTCCACCTTCCTTTAAAATTTAAAGTATAAAAACAAATAACCCGGAGACCATAAAATCTGCGGGTTATTTTTTGAATAAATAAAAACTATAAAAATTAAGAATGTAATGCGGTAAGTTTTAGAAACGGATTGGCCTGATAGTTTAAGTTGTCCATAAAACTATGGATCGCATTCTCGGACGCTTCATTAGTAGGATTGAATTCCGAATCAAAGAAAAAATCACGACACAATACAGGTTCGTTTGAAGAATCATATACAGCATCAATATTTATATCGGCACTATTGCTGTGGTACTGACAAGGGTATAAGTGAATTAACTCTGTAATAACTGAGTTGAACCATTGATCAAATACTTTCTTTTTTGGGGTAATATGGCGTGCCAGTAAAACCAGTCCGATAAGTTCGTTTTGTAAATAATAAGATCCTTTTCGGTATAGTGTGTCTACCATCAATACGTCCATGTGAGCTATCCATAGAGGGCCATTCACGCAGCCCGAAGCCGGAATTTCAAAATCGGTATCAAACAATAAAGGATTAGTTTGTTTTGGACTCTCTACAGAACACCAAAGGGCTTCAATTCTTTTTTGGGTATCATTAGTAACTTTTGTATATCCTGTGAAACGCCAGTAAACCCATTCGAGTAATGCAGCAGTCAGACCTACAGAGGCCTTGTGATTAATTTGCAGTAGTAAATTTTCTAAATCTTCATTCTCTCCATAAGGATCCAGTAACTCATTTATTTTCTTTTTGTTCCATTTAAAATTAATTGCATGGCCAATGCTTTTTGACTCTAAGATAATTTTAGGAACATTGTTTAAATTTCTCATAAGCTTAAATTGTTTAGTTATATTAATTGATTTTTATGAGGCAAATTTATTCTGATGTTTTTTTTTGAGATGGAACTAGAAGTCTTAAAAATGATAAAATATGTTTTTTTGAGTTTGTATTTGTCTGATAATTAAATACATAAGAAAAGTATTACAATTTTTTTTGAGATTATTTCTTAAAAGCGAATTGATTTTTTCTAAATTTAAAACAATGAATTATGTAAGAATTTATCTATATTAGAGTAATTGTTTTTTGGTCCTTTTTTAATGGTTTAATTTAAAAAATGCATAAGATGAATAAAACATTTTACACGATTATTTTAGTTTTGTTTTTGGTTTCCTGTGAAAAGAAACAACAGTTAAAAGAAGAACAGGAGCCTGAAGATTTGCATGAAAATGTAATGATTGAAACAGCTGCCAAATTAGTGCCTTTAAAAGAAAAGGTTTTAACGGCAGAAGAGCAAAAAGCCCTTACACCGGATTTAATAATTAAGAGCTTAAAAGATGGCAATAAACGTTATATGAACAATGATCTGACTTTAAGAGATCATTCGGCACTGGTTCGGGATGCAACAGAAGGACAGTTTCCAAAAGCAGTAGTGCTTTCCTGCCTCGACAGCCGGATTCCTGTAGAAGATGTTTTTGATAAGGGAATAGGGGATTTGTTTGTAGGAAGGGTTGCCGGTAATTTTGTTAACGAAGATCTGTTGGGAAGTATGGAATTTGGATGCAAAGTTTCGGGAGCTAAACTTATTTTAGTCTTGGGACATGAATCCTGCGGCGCTGTAAAATCAGCAATTGATAATGTCGAATTAGGGAATATAACAGCAATGCTTTCCAAAATAAAACCTGCAGTTGTAAAATCACAGGATTTTAAAGGAGATAAAACTTCTAAAAATGATGATTTTGTTGAGTATGTTGCGAAAACTAATGTGCTTGAAACGATCCGGAATATTAAAGCAGGGAGTCCTATTTTAAAAGAAATGGCTGATAAAGGTGAAATTAAAATAATTGGAGCCTATTATGATCTGCATTCAGGAGAGGTCATTTTTCTCTAATTGAAATAAAAATAAAAGGCGGAATTTCAAATTGAAATTCCGCCTTTTTATTCTCAAATCTTCCCGATAACTATCGGGCTTAATTCTAAAATCGGATTAACCTAAGAAAGGATATCTGTAATCTTCCGGAGTTACAAAAGTTTCTTTGATCGTTCTTGGGGAAGCCCAGCGTAATAAGTTCAATGCAGAACCTGCTTTATCGTTTGTTCCTGAAGCTCTTGCTCCGCCAAACGGCTGCATTCCTACAACAGCTCCGGTTGGTTTATCATTAATATAGAAGTTACCAGCTGAGTTTTGTAATTTAGTGGTGGCTGCTTCAATAGCATAACGATCCTGGCTGAAAACGGCTCCTGTTAAAGCATATTCAGAAGTCGTATCAACTAATTCTAAAGTTTCTTCCCATTTAGCATCTTCATAAACATAAATCGTGATAACTGGTCCGAATAACTCCGTTTCCATTGTAGTATATTTTGGATTTGTAGTTACAATAACCGTTGGTTCAATAAAATATCCAACCGATTTATCGTAATTTCCTCCAACGATGATTTCAGCATCAGCATCTTTTTTAGCCTGGTCAATATAGCTGGCTAATTTGTCAAAAGAACCTTCGTGAATAACTGCAGTAATGAAGTTTCCGAAATCTTCCGGAGAACCCATTTTCATAGATTTTACATCAGCAATTAATTGCTCTTTTACAGCCGGCCATAAACTTTGCGGGATATAAGCTCTGGAAGCTGCAGAACATTTTTGTCCCTGGAATTCAAAAGCGCCGCGGGTAATTCCGGTAACTACCTGTTTTACGTTTGCACTTGGGTGTGCAATGATGAAATCTTTACCGCCAGTTTCTCCAACGATTCTTGGGTAAGTTTTATAGTTATGAATGTTTGCGCCAATTTTAGCCCAGATATCTTTAAATACGTGAGTTGAACCTGTAAAGTGAACACCAGCAAAATCACGGCTTGCTAAAACAGTATCCGTAATCATTAAAGCATCACCAAAAACTACGTTGATAACACCGTCCGGAACTCCGGCTTCTTTGAAAACATCGATGATTACTTTTGCAGAAAATACCTGGCTGTCACTTGGTTTCCAAACCACAACGTTACCCATCATAGCGGCACTTGCCGGAAGGTTGGCGGCAATAGCCGTAAAGTTAAAAGGAGTAATAGCATAAACAAAACCTTCTAATGGTCTGTATTCTACACGGTTCCAAACAGAAGAATCTGATTTTGGCTGATCGTTATAGATTTGAGTCATAAACTCAACATTGTATCTTAAGAAGTCGATTAATTCGCAGGAAGAATCGATCTCTGCCTGGTGAATATTTTTAGACTGACCAATCATTGTAGCAGCGTTGATACGGGCTCTGTATGGTCCGGCGATAAGTTCAGCAGCTTTTAAGAAAATAGCAGCACGCTGTTCCCATGCCATATTGGCCCATGCTTTTCTGGCTTCAAGTGCATTGGCGATAGCGCTTTCAATATGTTTTTTTTCAGCTAAATGATATTTTCCAACAATGTGTTGGTGATCATGCGGAGCTGTAATGTTTCTTGTATTTCCAGTTTTGATTTCTTCACTTCCAATATATAAAGGAACATCAATCTGAGCGTTCCACATGGTTGTGTAAGCTGCCTGAACAGCTGCTTTTTCTGGCGAATTCGGTGCGTAGCTTTTTACAGGCTCGTTTACCGCTTTTGGTACATGAAAGAATCCTTTTAACATGGGATAAATTATTTTAAAATTTACGAATTGTTTAATTTTTTACAAAAGTACAAATGATAATTTGATTATATCACAATACAATATTAAAAAGTTGTAATTTAACTTCTAAGAGCTGTGTTTTAAATACAGAGGATTATGGAAAATAACAGCTTATTCCGATAACGTCTGTTTCAGAAATGATATTTTCGACTGAATATGATTAGTAATATCTTCTTTCAGGTAAAAGACAGTTAGATTTTACCAGAAAAGCAGCAGTGATACAAACAGGTTTTAGTTTAATGCAAAAGGAGCACACATTCTAAAAGTAGGTACAATTACTTTGAATGTTTTGGTAGTGGTGAAATTAATCATATTAAAATGACCTTTCATGGCGCCATAAGGAGATGACAACAGGCAGCCAGAGCTGTAAGTGTGGTTTTCGCCTGGTTTTAAAACTGGTTTTTTGCCAATAACGCCTTCGCCGTCAACAACATCTAAGTCGTTTAAGGAATCATAAATTTCCCAGTGACGTGAAGTGAGCTGAACAGAATCTTTACTATGATTTTCAATTGTAACTACGTAACTAAAAGCAAAATGAATCTTGTAGTTCTTGAAGTAAGTTCCTTCAAAACTAGTTAAAACTGATATTTTTATGCCTCGAGTAATTTGAGAAACCATACTAACCTAGTAAATCTGTGTGTTAATGGTACAAAGCTACAAAAAAAAACTATGAAACCTAAAACCTTAACAATGTTTTAATTAACTATATTTATCGAGTTTGCACTGCCTTTTCCTATAACCTTCTGATAACGATCTGTATTTTCTTTATAATAAACTAATACAGTATACTCGTTTTCGGTCTGATAAAAATTGCCATCTATGGCATTTTCAAAATCGATATTTCCCTTTTTATCAGCCACCGTATATTGAAAATTAGTAAAACCCTGTTTGATCATTACGGCTTTTTCATAAACTCCTTTTTCAGAGTTATAGTCCATTTTGTATTCAGGTGAAAGGCTGTAATTGTTGAACATTCCGTTAATATAAATGTCTTTGTTCAGTCTGAAAGCGGGTGCCGAAAGTGTAAAATAAACCCAGGCGTAGTCTGCTTCAATGCTGTTGTCAGACCCGTTTATATTTTTTACTACGAAATTTCCGTTAACATCCTGATAATTGGTGTAAATCTGACTTCCTCTTGCCGCATTGGTGTAGAGATACGCATTGTAAATATCATTATTGGAACCAATTCGGCCTACATTATTACTGGCGGCACGGATGTCTTTGTTTTCAAAATATAAAAATTCATTTCCGGCCCAAAACTGTGTTTCACCGTCGTATTTATAAACAAGCTGATTCCCAATAGTGTATTGCGGCGAAATGTTTTTAATAGCCGTATTAAAATTTCCGTTCTGCAGTAAAACTACTTTTACGTTCTGTGTTGGAGTCTGAAACGTGATATCATTAGAAGCGATCGTAAAATCCAGATTTTGTTTATAGTCAATATTACTGAGGTTTCGGGTGCGTTTTACCTGAGCAGCGACCGTACAGCGTTCTTCATACACTATAAATTTTCGGGATAAAACGACTTCTTTATCTTCGTTTAAAATTTTTAGAATATAATTTCCGGAAAGTCTGATTTGTGTCGTAAACTGGTTAGGGAACGGAAGGCGGTAATGCGAATAAACCTGAAGAGTGTTAAAAGAATTCGAATAATCTACGATTCTCTGTCCGTCAAAACCTCTTAAATAATCGGTTTTCGGGATATCCGAAGGTTTCCAGTTGTAGTCGCAATGTGTGATTTCGAAATAGTAATTTGCTTCATTGCCAAATAAATCATCAAACTGAAACTCAAAAGTAGAATTGAGTTCAAATATCGGAACCACATTATTACTGTTCTGAACAAACGTTACAGTTTTGATATTGTAAGGAGGGTCGATTTCTTTTTCCTGGGCTTTTGCCAGAGTCAAAACAAAAAGGAAAACTAAGCTTGTATATAAAAATTTCGGCATCTTAATTACGTTGTAAAGTTGTAAATATAAGAATTTTATTAAACGTAATAAGATGCCGGTTTATTGGTTTTTGTTAAGAATTTAAAATGTACTCCAGATTAGCTTCGATTTCGTCGTTGATATAACTTTCTTCTAAAAGCGAATCCGACAGCAGTTTTTTGTTTTCCTGTAGTTTGATAATTTTTTCCTCAACCGTATTTTTAGAAATAAAGCGAACCACATTTACTTTGTTTAATTGTCCAATTCTATGCGCTCGCCCAACTCCCTGTTTCTCTGCAAAAGGATTCCACCACGGATCTAAGAATAGTACATAAGAAGCTTTGGTAATATTTAAACCAACGCCTCCTGCTTTCAGCGAAATGAAAAACAACAATGGTTCTTCTTTTTCCTGAAATAGTTTTACTTGTTGTTCTCTTTTTGCTGCAGGAGTTTCTCCGGTAATTTCACAATATTGTATTTTGTTTTCTTTGCACCAGTCTGTGTAGAATCCAAGATTGGTAACAAATGAACTGAAAATAATAACCTTTTGTTTTTCGTGAACCAAAGTTTCGAGATAATTGGTAACCGCAATATATTTTCCGGAATCAATTTCCGATTCCTGATCGACCATTTTAGGGTGATTACTTAATTGTCTCAGTTTCATCAGCGTATTAATAATGCTGATTTTATCCGGACTGGATCCATCTGTTTTCAGTAAAAAGTTGCGGGCTTTCGATTTCTCTTTTTCGTATAATTTTTCCTGTTCAGGATCCATTTCGCAATAATAAATCTGCTCAGATAATTCAGGTAAATCTTTTAAAACCTGTTCTTTGGTTCTTCGTAAAATATAAGGCTGAACCAGCGTTTTTAATTCTGATAAAATAGTTTCATCCTGTCTTTTTTCAATTGGCGTTTTAAAATTGTCCATGAAGAATTTATAATTACCCAGGATATCAGGATTTATAAACTGCATCTGCGACCATAAATCGTCAAGCGAGTTTTCGATCGGAGTACCGCTTAATGCGATTTTATGAGCCGTACTGATTTTATTAATCGCTTTGAAAATCTTAGAATCTTTATTTTTTATGTATTGACTTTCGTCTAAAATCAAATATCTAAAATCGTATTTTTCTAAAACAGCAATATCACGGTGAACAATACTGTAACTCGTAAAAATCAAATCTGTTGTCGCTAGTCTGCTGGCTAATTGTTTTCGGTCATTACCCACATACTGCATTTTCGAGAAATGCGGAGTGAATTTCAACGATTCATTATACCAGTTAAAAACCAGTGAAGAAGGCAAAACAATCAATGTTTTGAGCGGTTCTCTCTCGATTGTAGTTTCGTTGGAGAACAAATCAAAATTGGTGGTTTTGGTTGTGAAACCCAATTGTTCCTGTACCGCAACCAAAACAGCCAAAGTCTGCAATGTTTTTCCAAGTCCCATGTCGTCTGCCAGACAAGCCCCTAAATTCGAATTGAAGTGCCCCAAAAGCCATTGAACGCCTTCAATTTGGTACGGTCTTAAAGTTGCTTTCAGTAAATCTGAAGCTTTGTATTCGGCTTTATGAGTTACATCGTCTTTAATTTCCGGAATGGCATCCAGGGCAGTAAAATTGCTTTTACGCAAAAGAAGATTTCCATTTTCTGTTCTGGCCAATTTTGCCAGCGAACTGTATTTGCTAAACCATTCTAACGGAATCAGGAAATAGTTTCCGTCAGGCAATTGGAAAAGTCTTTCTTTGCTTTTTATGTTTGGAATAATTTCGCTGAAATTAATTTTATAGGTTCCAACCGTAATGATGATTTTAATATCAAACCAATCTCCGGCAGTTTCTTTTGAAGCGGAAACAATATGATTTTCAGTGATAATTTCTTTGCTTTCGGCTTTCAGATTTTCAATTGTGAAACCTGAGCTTTCCAGCTCTTCTTTGTGATCAATAATAAATTGGATATTGATGTAAGGATCTGGGTTTTCAGTTTCAGAGTCCAGTCCGTAAAATTCATTTTTGATTATGGTTAAACCAAGTTTAGCTAATTTGTCAGTATAAAAACTTTCCTCAGAACTTCTTTTAAACTGAATTATTTTAGGCTGATTGGCAATGCTGAAATCAACAAACGAATGTGTTTTTTTGGTTTTGGAAGCATCAAAAGTATAGCCGTCATAATCAAAATAAAGGTTAAGATAGTAACAGTTTTTAAAGAAATCATGAACCGGCTGAATCGTGCAGGAAATAATTTTATCACGGCTTTCGACCTCAAAACCGGTTGATTCGATATCTATTTTTTTTGCTATTTCAGGAATAAAACTTTTGAAATAATCATCGACTAATTTTGACGGAATTTCAATTGATTTTTTCTTTAAAAAAGGCATCAGCTTCTTAGCGTTAAGGGCTGTTAACTGTCCTAATTTTTTATTGATAATTAACCAGCCCGGTTCATCTAAAAGAATATCCGCTTTTTTATCCATAGGTAAAAAGGCTGTTTCGTTTTCTTTTAGAGAAAGGGTATAGGTAATTCCCTCGTCGTGTTTGTCGAATTGAATCTGAGGTTCAAAATAAAGCGGACTCACATCAACTCTGGAACGGTAAAAATCTTTTTCGGGTCCGAGGTTTAATGATAACGGAAATTGTTCTTTTACAATTAAATCGTAAAAGGAACCGAGGTGGAATTTTAAATGCTGACGAATTGCAAAATCAATTTTGGAATCTTTTTGTAAATCGGCAATCGTCTTAGCCGATTTGATTTTGGCGCTGAATTTTTTAAATATAAATTCAGGTTTTAAAGATTCGCAGGCAGTCAGTATTTTTTTTGAATTAGAATCCAGATTATCGTAAACAATCCCGAAGCTCTGCATTACGCCGGGAGTTGCTTTTTTGTCCAGATATTTAATTTCATCAGTATGCTCAACAATGTAGGCGGTTGGAATATAAGTGCTGAGGTTTTTTTCTAAACTAATGTCAAAGCAAAATTGAAAAGATTTTGTAGTTTCCAAGGTTTGAGACGGGGTTTGGTTAGGCTTATAAAAATTAAAAAGTTTTCAAATTATTGCTATTTTGAAAACTTTTTAAATGAACTTGTATCAGTATAAAGTAAAACGGTCTAGTTTTCGGGTTTAAAACAAAGCGGAATAATTTCGCCTTTTGCTAAACAATATTTTTCAACCAATTCCGGTGCTATTTTATTGGTATAATCTTCTTCGATTACGATAAAACCAATGCTTCTTAATTTGTTAAAATAATCGCGTCCATAAATACGAACGTGGTCGTACTGGCCAAATATTCTGGCACGTTCTTTCTGATCGGTAATCGAATCATCTGCAAAAGTAACTTCTCTGTTTAAATCCTGAGGAATTTGCAGAATCGCCATTCCGCCTGGTTTGAGGACACGGAATAATTCCTGCATGGCTTTGGTGTCATCCGGAATATGTTCTAAAACGTGATTGCATAAAATCACATCATACTCGTTGTCTTTAAAAGGCAGGTTGCAGATATCTGCTTTTACATCGGCCAAAGGCGAGAATAAATCGGTTGTGGTATAATCCAGATTTTTCTGCTTGCGGAATAGTTTATAAAAAGCCTGTTCCGGAGCAAAATGCAATACTTTTTTCGGTGCTGTAAAAAAATCAGTCTGATCGTTTAAATACAGCCAGAGTAAACGGTGTCTTTCTAATGAAAGTGTACTTGGCGAAAGCACATTATTACGCTGTTTTCCGTATCCGTAAGGCAGAAACGATCTGAAACTTTTCCCGTCGATAGGGTCGGTAAATTTATTTCCTCTCAAAGAGAAAGCTAAAATAGGACGCGCCACATAACTCAAGCGAATTAATAATGGACGCGGGATTGTATTAAGTACGAGTTTAAAAAGTTTCTTCATGGGGCTATTTCGCAAAGTTACACAAAGGAGACACAGAGCTTCACAAAGTGTTTATAAATCTTTTTATGTTATTTTTTAATATTTTTGAATCAAAGTTTATTAGTAATCCCAAAGGATAATTCCCAAGTTTCAGATAAGTTAATATTTGCGCAAAGTGTACATCTGTAAAAGCCTCAACAGTTTTTAATTCAATTACTATTTTATTTTCAATAAGTAAATCAATTCTGTATCCATGATCCAGTTTTATGTCTTTATAAATTATCGGAAGAGCTTTTTGTTTTTCAACGGTTAAACCAGAATTCACAAGTTCATAATAGAGACATTCCTGATAAGCTGATTCTAACAAACCAGGGCCAAGTTGTCTGTGAACTTCAATGGCTAAACCAATAATTTTATACGAAATAGCATCTAGTTCACTTTGAGATAATACATTTTCAGAGTACATTTTTAAAAGGCATATAAAAATAAATTTTGTGAATCTTGGCGGATATCTCTGCGAATCTCTGTGGAATAACTACAGTACTAACGGCACTTTTCTAAACTCGTCTTCTTCATTGCTTTCAATTCCTAAAGCTTTGTAGATGTATTGGAAAGTCGACAATAATTCCGGTTTTCCATCAATCAGTGCTACATCATGTTCGAAATGGGCGCTGGCTTTTCCGTCGGCTGTAGTGATCGTCCAGCCGTCTTTGTGCTGTTTGATATTTTTTGTTCCAAGGTTAATCATAGGTTCGATAGCGACTACCATTCCTTCTACGAAAAGTTTTCCGCGTCCGCGTTTTCCGTAGTTTGGCATTTCCGGTTCTTCGTGCATTTTTTGTCCTACACCATGGCCTACTAATTCACGAACCACTCCGTAACCGTGGGCTTCTGTATATTTCTGAATCGCATTTCCAACATCTTCCACACGATTTCCGGCTTTAAATTCTCGGATTCCCACATAAAGGGATTCTTTTGTTACCTGTAAAAGTTTTTTAACTTCCGGAGCTACTTCTCCAATTTCAAAACTGTAAGCATGATCTCCGTGGTATCCATTTTTAAAAGCACCGCAGTCAACAGAGATAACGTCACCGCTTTGTAAAGGTGTATTGTTTGGAATTCCGTGAACTACCTGAGAATTCGGACTCATACAAAGTGAATTCGGGAAACCGTACAATCCTAAGAAACTTGGAACGGCACCGTGGTCACGAATGAATTCTTCGGCTAATTTATCTAGATATAATGTAGTAACTCCTTCTTTTATTTCAGAAGCAATCATTCCTAATGTTTTCGATACGATTAAGGCGCTTTCACGCATTAATTCGATTTCTTCTCTCGTTTTTTGGATGATCATATTTTTCAGATTTTCAGTTGGCAAAAGTACAATTTTTAATTAAAATTTTTCGCCACGAATTCACGAATTATCTCAAAACAAAATTTTTAAAAAAGGATATTGCATAAAGGAATGAATTAATTTTTAAAGAAAATTCGTGAATTTGAGGCTATTTAAAGAGGAAGAATGAAGGACGATTTCGGAAAAAAAACTTAAATTAGTAATAAAAACGTATGTAATTATGGAAACTATTACAGATCAGGATATAGCAAAAGTAAAGGCTTTAAAGAAAATGAAGCGATTTGCTTTATCGCTTTTAGGTATTGCAGTCTTACTTTTTATCATAGCCATTTATTTTAAAATTCCGATGCTTCAGGCTTTTAGTGAAGCAGCCATGGTGGGGGGAATTGCCGATTGGTTTGCGGTTGTAGCTTTGTTTCGTCATCCGCTTGGAATTCCGATTTGGCATACGGCCATTATTCCGACCAAGAAAAATGAAATTGGCGAAAATCTGGGAAATTTTGTTTCAGAAGAATTTCTGAACCGTGAAAAAATGGAGATTAAGCTGGATGAATTCAATTTTGCCACTAAAGCTTCAGACTGGCTTTCGCAGCAAGAAAATGCAGATAAAATTGCAAATGTTGTTGCAGTCAATATCATTCCCGGAATCTTACGTACTATAAAAGACGAAGATGTTAAACGATTTATTCAGGTTCAGTTTAAAGAAAAACTGGAAGGAATAAATTTTGGAAATTGGTTCGCACTGGCATTAGAACCTTTGCAAAAAGGCAATTTGAAAAACGAAATGCTCACGAATCTCCTCGAAGTGATGAGTACTGAATTAACCAATAACAAAGATTTAATCAGACAGAAAGTGAAAGCTTCAACGCCTTTATTAAGTTTTGGACTTGCCGATAAAAGCATCACGGAAGGAGTATTTAACGGACTGCAGGATTTTTTGAATGAAGCCAAAAAACCGGAAAGTGCTGTGAGATTAAAAATTGATGAGTATATTTTTAATTTCCTGGAAAAGGTCAAAAACTCTGAAGAAATGAGGGTTAAAATCAATGATATGATTTTAGGTTTCGCTGGCAAAAAAGAAGTTCAGGATTATATAAACGGAATTTGGGATGAAATCAAACATTCAATCACAAATGATTTAGATAAAGGAGAAGAATCATCCATAAAAAATAGTGTTTCAGGCTTGATTCAGACTTTTGGAAATGGTATCAAAGAAGATCCTGTAATGATTGATAAGATCAATAATTTCATCAAAAATGATCTGCTGTCTGTTCTTTTGAATAACAAAAAAGTAATAGGTGATTTAATCTCGTCAACCGTAAAATCATGGGATGGAAAAGAAGTTTCTGAGAAACTGGAACTGGAAATTGGAAAAGACCTTCAATATATTAGAATAAACGGAACTTTAGTTGGCGGTGTTATCGGGCTTATTATTTACGGAGTTGAACAATTGTATCATTTTGTTTTTTAAACCATATAAGTTATGTAAGAAAATGTAAGCTTTCATTTTGCTGTAAAACAGTTCTCGCAAAGACACAGAAGCACAAAGTTTATTTTTCTTTGGGACTTAGCGTCTTTGCGAGATTTTTTTAAGTTCAGTTTAAATGAACTTATATTACTTATATGGTTTGCAAAAATTTACAAAAGCGAATGACAAGTCATCGCATTTGGCTGCTGTACGCCCATCAATTCTAAAATTGTTGGAGCAATGTCGCCTAAAACCCCATCCTGAATACTTTTCAGTTGCTTGTCAACCAAAATAATCGGCACCGGGTTTGTGGTGTGTGCTGTATTTGGAGAACCATCAGGATTGATCATGGTTTCGCAGTTTCCGTGGTCGGCAATTACGATTGTAGTGTAATCGTTAGCAAGAGCAGCATCGATTACTTTTTTCGCGCAAGCGTCAACGGCTTCACAGGCTTTAATGGCAGCTTCCATAATTCCGGTATGTCCAACCATATCCCCGTTAGCAAAGTTTAAACAAACGAAATCAACTTCTCCTTTATTTAATTCCGGAACAAGGGCATCGGCCAGTTCGTAAGCGCTCATTTCAGGCTGTAAATCGTAAGTGGCCACTTTTGGAGAGTTTCTTAAGATTCTTTCTTCGCCTTCAAAAGGAGTTTCTCTACCTCCTGAGAAGAAGAAAGTTACGTGCGGGTATTTTTCAGTCTCCGCAATTCTGATTTGTTTTTTACCTGCTTTTTCTAAAACTTCCCCCAGCGTTTCGGTGATATTATCTTTATTGTAAACTACTTTTACATTTTGATAAGTTTCATCGTAGTTGGTCAGGGTTACATAATACAGGTTTAGTTTATGCATGTTTTGTTCGTGGAAATCCTGCTGAGAAAGCGCTTCAGTAAGTTCACGTCCTCTGTCTGTTCTAAAGTTAAAGAAGATCACAACGTCGCCTTCTACAATAGTGGCAAGAGGTTTTCCGTTGGCATCTGTCATAACAACAGGCTCGATAAATTCGTCTGTAACATCTTTTTCATAGCTTTCCAGAACGCTTGAAACGGCATTTGTTGATGGAGTTCCAACACCGTTTACTACAAGGTCATAAGCCAGTTTTACGCGTTCCCATCTTTTATCACGATCCATGGCATAGTAACGGCCAACAATAGAAGCGATTTTTACAGGAGTATCTTTAATATAATCTTCAAGATCATGAATGTATTTTGCTCCCGATTTTGGATCAACGTCACGTCCGTCTGTAAAAGCATGAACATACACCTGATCTAAACCGTATTCCTGAGAAGCATCGATTAAGCCGCGCAGGTGAGAGGTGTGAGAGTGAACCCCTCCGTCAGAAACTAATCCTAGAAAGTGTACTTTTTTATTATTGTCTTTAGCATAAGTAAAAGCATCGATTAATACCTGTTCTTTAGCCAGTGTTTTGTGCGCTACCGCTAAATTAATTTTTGCTAAATCCTGATATACAATTCTTCCGGCACCAAGGTTCATGTGCCCCACTTCACTATTTCCCATCTGGCCTTCAGGCAGACCAACGTTTAAACCGTCAGTACGAAGCTGTGCGCTTGGGTAATTTTTGTAAAGGCTGTTTATAAATGGAACATTTGCATTGTCTATTGCAGATACTTTAGGGTCAGGAGATTTTCCCCAACCGTCTAAAATCATAAGGATAACTTTTTTGTTCATTACATTTTGTTTTCTACAAAGATAAGTCATTTCTAAACTTTGGAGGAAACGCAATGTTACATTTATATTTAATAAAATGAAGCGTGAAAAAAAATATTAATTTAATTACAGAAGTCTTTATTTTTTAAAATTTATTCACGCTAAGCTCTTTTTCTAACCTTGTTTTTGACGGCATTATAGTCTATAAAATATTTGACGCTAATTGAAAAAATGTGTTTTAAAGCGTCATTGTTTAATAAGCCGGTTACGTTGTTTTTAAAATCTTTATCTATAATACGTTCAAAGTTAGAGGCATTGTTTCGGTAAAGGGCAGAAAGCTGGCTTCCGGGAGCAAACCACCAGGAGTACGATAAATCGGCATTCCAGGAATAGAAGCTTGAATTTTTGTTTTCAGTATATTGAGGGTACGGATCCAGAGTGCCATCAGTATCCAGCTGTAAAATGTTTTTGTTTTCTGCTGAAGACCAGTATTGGCGTACCGCCAGATTTAAAGTCATGGCACTATTAATGGCATATTTCCCTGCTAATGTATTGGCGTAGGTAATCACATCACGATTAGCGAACACAATAGTTTCAGGAGTCGCTTCATTATCATCGTCGTCATAACTGTCGATATACCCTTTGTTATTATTTCTTTTAAGAAAACTAAACGTATAAGTAAGTAAGAGTTTGTCGTTAAAACGATATCTCGGTCCGACATCTACACCATAAGCCGCTCGTCCCGGCTCGTCGGCAACAGATATTGACGGATTTAAATCTAAAGCAAATTTATGATTGTAGTTAGTTGATAAACTGGCCCAGATATCTATTTTTCTGGGGATTATTACATATCTGTTGTCTGTTCTTGGTTCGTAATAATCATAAGATTCTAAAGGGAAAACAGTAATTCCCATACCGTAATAATTGTTTTTTACTGTTGTCAGGTTCACATTTGCATTAATGTTATTGTCCTGTATTTTTCCGGAATCTTTATTGAATTCGATATAGTTGTTAAGATTTATTCTAAAACTATTAAAAAGCCTGGTAGGGTTCAGGATCCTGTAATTAACGTTGTTGAAAAAGTTATAATAATTGGTATAAAAATTAATCCCCAGATCATTAGGATTGAAATCTTTGGTTACAAAATCAGAACCAAAACTATAACGGTATTTTCCGCTGGTTTCGGCAAAACCTATTGTAGCATACATTCCTTTTTTGTCCTCTTCGGCATTTATAGTGCTGTATTTTACATTTCCGGATAAATTATAAGTATTGGCTTTGGTATTTAAATCCCAGACTAAACCGGTTACGTTAGCATCCCGGTAATGCCCGTTTCGGGTAACATTAGTATTGATAAAAGTAACCGATGAATTTTTACGGAAACGCTGGTCCAGTACCAGTACATTATAATTGGTAAGCGGTTCAACAACTACTCTTCTGGTTTCTCCTGTAAGGGTATCTTTTATAGTGGCAAAAGTTTTCTCTGTAACAGCATTTAAAATTCCAACTCCTAAACCATTTCTGGTTCTTCCGGATAATTTTAAAGCATTAATTAAATTGACATTCTGAACCTGCTCTGTTATTTCTTCGTTTTCATTTAATTCCGGTTCTACCGAAGGTTTTCCTCCAATTCTTCGGGAATAAAACATTTTTCCTTTATTAAACAAATCTGTTCCTTCTGTAAAAAAAGGTCTGTTTTCATTAAACTGCTGTTCAAAAGGTCCCAGATTTAGAATCTGATCGTCGTATTTGGTTTGTCCAAAATCAGGAATCAAAATAGCATCAACCGTAAAAGCATCGTTGATTCCGTATTTAATATCCATACCGCCTTTTGCGGTTCCGTATGTTTTTTGTCCTTCTGCCGCATTCAGATAATAAGAGGCATACGGCATAAAAAATAAACGGGTAGGAGGTTTGATATTTTCAATTCCTTCCAGAATTCCGGCCTGCTGGGTAAAGGTTCCTACTTTTGCATCTACAAAGTTCCAGGTATATTTATAGCGGGTACGTTTGATTTCTCTAAAGAAATTAATGCCCCAGATTTGTTTGTTTTCCGGAGAGAAGCGAAGGGCAGAATAAGGAATTTTCATTTCAACAACCCATCCGTCTGCGGTTATGGAAGCCCGGCTCAGCCAGACAGCATCCCAGGAATAATCTTCGCCCGCTGCATCCGTCATAACACAGTCTGCCTGAACATCGGCAGCCGAAACATAAAACATGAAATCCTGCTGTCCGTCATTGAAGCCATTGATAAAAACACCAAAAAGATCGGCAGTTCCAAAATTATCCCGCTGTGAAATTTCTTTTAAAATTTTATCAGGTTCGTCATCATACAGGACAGCGCCAATATATACGGCATCATTATCGTATAAAATTCTGACTGTGGTTTTTTTAGCTTCTTCGACTGCTTTTCCGTTATCGGGTTCAAATGTTATAAAGTCAGCCGCTGCCGGTGCATTTTCCCAGGCACTTTCATCCAGTTTTCCGTCAATAGCAATATTTTGCGAGACAGATTTTGCCTGCAGTGCTTTTTTTTGGCCAAAACTCCAAAAAGCAGATAAAAGAAGACTAATAAAAACTAGTTTTTTCATGCCGATTCAAAAAAGAAATAAGATATTAAATGGTTTTCAGTTGGATTAATAGACTGATTTTTATATCAAAAGTTACAGTTTGAAGCACCAAAAATAATTTTTAATTGTGTTTTTATTAAGAAATCAATATAAAATGTTTAGAGTTTTAGGGTAAGTATTTATCTTACATAAATAACATTTTTATGTTAATAATGTTAAATTTTCAACAAAAAGAGCCTGATTTTCAGCGTTGTATTTTGAGAAGAATGAAAAATTTATACTTTTGCCATACCCAAATTTATTATTAACCTAAAGAAATTCAATGATTTACAAAATTTATCCGCTGTTTGTGTTTTTATTATTGTCTTTTGGTAAAGATTCAAAAAACACCTCCGAATTAAAGGCTGCAAAAACAAAGAGTATTGCAAAAGTCGAAACAAACCTTTCTGTAGATGCTAAAATTGAGAATGTTTATAATGCATTAGATTCTAATAATTATAAACTTCCGGAGCTTAAAACTTTTACCGAAGCTCTAAAAGGATTTTACCTGTTGAAAGAGAGAGGGATTATTCAAAAAAACATTTTGACTTTAATTGATTTCAGTCTTTCGTCAAACACCAAACGTCTTTGGGTGATTGATATGAATACTAATAAAGTTTTATTTAATTCTCTGGTTGCACATGGCAGAAATACCGGAGAAGAATTTGCAACAGCATTTTCCAACTTAAATTCTTCTTTTAAAAGCAGCTTAGGTTTTTATGCGACCGGCGAAATTTATCAGGGGAAACACGGTGCTTCACTACGTTTAGACGGTTTGGAAAGAGGTTTAAACGATAATGCACGTGAAAGAGGAGTAGTAATGCATGGAGCCGATTATGTTTCTGAAGCTTTTATCAGAGATCATAAAAGATTAGGAAGAAGTCAGGGATGTCCTGCTGTTCCGGTTGAACTGACAGATGATATTATAGAAACGATTAAAGATAAATCGTGTTTATTTATCTATCATCCGTCAAGAAGTTTTACGATGGAGCAAAAATTAATTTCTTAATTTACTGTACAAATCCGCATCAAGATTATAAATATCAGCTCTGAAAATGAGCTGATTTTTTTTGCTCCAGGCGGTCCAGTACCATTGATACAGAGCGTATTTTTTGGTAATTTTAAAGCTCATGGTTTTTTTAGATGCGATTATGGTATCTATTTTTTCTTTGGAAAACCTGTCCGGATCATCTAAAATATGTTCTGCCAGTTCCAGCGGATTTTCAACACGAACACATCCTGAACTTAAGGAACGATTGTTTCGCACAAAGTAATTTCGGTGGTTGGTATCATGCAGGTAAACACTATGATGATTTGGAAACAGGATTTTTACTAATCCTAAAGAATTGTTGTAGCCCGGACTCTGGACATAGCGGTAATTGCCCGGTTTATTTTCGTTCCAGGCATGAGGATCTACGGCATTTCCGGAGGTGTCGTAAATTGTGATATTCTTTTTGGCCAGATAATTACGGTTGCGTTTCATGGCCGGAACAACATCTTCTTTCAGAATAGTGGGAGGAACAGTCCAGGTAGGGTTAAAAACAACAGTTTTTAAGGTTGAGGTTATGATTGGCGTTTTTCTTTTACTGGTTCCTACCACAACATTTCTTACCAGAGTGGTGTCCTGGTTTTCAACTACATGCAGGCTGTAATCCGGTATATTGATGATGAAATAATTCTCGGCTAAATCATTTGGGTACCATCTCCAGCGTTCTAGATTGGCAATGATCTGCTGTTTTCTTTTTTCTTTAGAGTAGTTTAAAGCACTGATAGTACCTATACCAATAACTCCGTCATCGGCTAAACCATGTCTGGCCTGAAAACTTTTAACCGCCTCAAATGTTTTCTGGTCGTATATATTGGTAAGGCTGTCTTTTCCTGAAAGGTCTTTCCAGTATAAAAGTTTCTTTTTAATGTTTACCAAAGCAGTATTGGTATCATTTAAAGTAATTTTCTTTACAGACTCGATATTTTCAATTTCCTCATCAGGAAACGAGTTGATTATTTCCAGTGATTTTAGTAATTGTTTGTATGTGAAAGATTTGGGTTGGATATTGTCAATTACGCTGTCCAGTTTGTTTTTGTTAAAAGCTTTTATCAGAACAGTGTTAACATCAAATGTTTTTTCATCCAGGTCCCAGTCTGTGTATAATTTTTTAGGATCCAGTTTTCCTTTGTATAAATGGTCCAGGTATTTTTCAAAATTATAAGTCAGCAGTATGTCATAAGTGGCCAGGTCAGAATCGTTTAATTTACTAATTCGGCTTTCAAATTTTTTAAGCTGCGAAGCTTTGTAATCTTCGGGATCTAACCCAAGTTCCTCTGATTTTTCTAATTGAGACAATACATATTGTCTTTTTTTCAGGTTTCCCCAAACCGTTTTATTTTCAGAAGCGTTATAAAACTGTTTAAGGGTTTCACTTTTAAAAGTACTTAATAAGGCGGTGTCGATTTCTACTTTTCTTTCGTCAGTAAGGATAATTTCAGGTGCTTTTTTAATAACAACTTTAGGTGTTTTTGGTTCTTCTTTTTTACAACTAACAAAACTGCATATTACTAAAAAAAAGTAAAGTTTTTTCATTATTATAATTTTTTAAACATTAGGTAATGTTCGCCAACGTCTTTAATATTAAATGATTCTCCGATAGTTTGATAATTCAGTTTTTTATAAAACCCAACTGCAGCGGTTCTGGCGTTGAACCAAATTAAGCTGGTGTTTTTTTCTTTACAATAATCTTCGCAATGTTTTACAAGCGCTTCGCCATAGCCTTTTTTCTGATCTTTTTCCAAAATAGCCATGCCGCGAATCTGTGCCTGATTTTTTTCGGCAAATATAATGTTGCTTTGAGTGAATAACGAAATAATTCCTGTTAAATTTTCATCGTTAAATAAGCCAAAATGATGAGTGGTCTCCAGATCGTCTCCCTCAAAGATGCAGCTTTCGACTGGTTTTCCTTTTCGAAGAACTGGCTGACGGACACTATACGTTTCTTGGGATGGGATTTCTTTAATAATTGTCATATTTTTTTAAAAATAATTGTTTTTATAACGTTTTAATTTTAAATGCGTTATAATAAAATGTTGTTTTTATTTAATTTTTTTTGCCAAAAAGCTTGTTTTGAACTTAACTTTCTTTTTATATTTGCACCAGCAATGCGAAAGTAGCTCAGTTGGTAGAGCTCCAGCCTTCCAAGCTGGTTGTCGCGAGTTCGAGCCTCGTCTTTCGCTCTAAAACCAAAACATAATTGTTTTAGTTTTTTTAGCAAACTTAAATAAATTTTTGATTTTTGTTTTGTAAAATGAATAAATTGTTTATCTTTGCGCCCTGTTAATGCGAAAGTAGCTCAGTTGGTAGAGCTCCAGCCTTCCAAGCTGGTTGTCGCGA
>NZ_JBMDKA010000019.1:0-120088 GCF_057809475.1 Flavobacterium sp. FG19
TACAAATTTGCAACCATAAAATTCCAAAAACATTTCAATACAAAAATTGAAAGTTGTTTTCTAAATAATAGCCACGAATTCACGAATTAACTTTTTTATAATCTTTGAGCATAATTTCGAATGAATTTGTGTAATTCATTACTCTAATTTATTCAAAATGATTTAGATTAATTCGTGAATTCGTGACGGAAAATTTACAATATAAAAGGCATTTTCTATGTTACAAATTTGCAACCATAAAATTCCAAAAACATTTCAATACAAAAATTGAAAGTTATATTCTAAGTAATAGCCACGAATTCACGAATTTATTTTTTACAATCTTTGAGTATAATTTTGAATGAATTCGTGTAATTCATTACTCTAATTTATTCGAAATGATTTAGATTAATTCGTGAATTCGTGGCGGAAAATCTAGATTATGTCAAAACCACGAATTATTGTTCATTCTTTGAATATGATTTCGGATAAATTCGCTTAATTCAACTTTGCTATTTTTTATTTTCATAAAATTCAATTGAAAAATTGTGAATTTACTCAAAAAAATAGGCTCTAGATTATAAAAGGCATTTTCTATGTTGTAAATTTGCAACCATAAAATTCCAAAAACATTTTCAATACAAAAATTGAAAGTTGTATTCTAAATAATAGCCGCGAATTCACGAATTAACTTTTTAAAAATTAATTAGAAAAATTCGTGACTCGAGCGATAGCGAACAGGCGAAGCAAATTCGTGGCGGATAAAAATTTAGATTATGACGAAGATATTGTATCAACAGGAAAGTTATCAGATAATAGGAATTTTATTTGATGTTCATAGAAATTTAGGTGGAGGCTTTTCTGAAATTGTGTATAAAGATGCTTTAGAATACGAATTTAAAAAAGCTAATATTCCATTTGAAAGAGAAAAAGAATACTTAGTAAATTATAAAGACATTATTTTAGATCATAAGTTTTATGCTGATTTTGTTTTGTTTGATAAAATTATACTTGAAATAAAATCAAGTGATTTTCTACATCCAAAATATATTTCACAATGTCTTAATTATTTAAAAGTTTCCAAAAACAATCTAGCGATTTTGGCAAACTTCAATTCTACTTCACTTGAACACAAACGTATTATTTTATAAAAAATTAGTGAATTCGTGGCAATACAAACAAACTATAAAACTGCTTTACAAAACAAAATCTTCGATATCATTTCGAAAGCTTCTCAAGAATTAAATGTTGACTCTTATGTGATAGGAGGATTTGTTCGTGATTTGCTTTTAAATCGCGGTTCCAAAAAAGACATTGATGTAGTGGCTGTTGGAAGCGGGATCGAACTGGCTCTTAAAGTATCCGATTTACTTCCGAACAAACCCAAAGTTCAGATTTTTAAAACCTACGGAACCGCCATGCTTCGTTTTGAAGATACGGATATTGAATTTGTAGGTGCCCGAAAAGAATCCTATACCCGTGACAGCCGAAATCCGATTGTGGAAAACGGAACTTTACAAGATGATCAAAATCGTCGTGATTTTACAATCAATGCTTTGGCGCTTTCTTTAAACTCAACTAATTTTGGAGATCTTTTAGATCCGTTTGACGGATTAACTGATCTGGAGAATAAAACCATAAAAACGCCATTGGATCCGGACATTACTTATTCTGATGATCCTTTGAGAATGTTGCGTGCCATACGTTTTGCTACTCAGCTCAATTTCGAAATAGAAGAAAATTCGCTGAATGCCATCACAAAAAATGCTGATCGTATCAAAATTATTTCTGGTGAAAGGATTGTAGACGAACTAAATAAAATCCTTTCTACGCCAAAACCATCCACAGGATTTCTGCTTTTATATAAAACCGGACTCTTAGATTTAATCTTACCTGAATTAACAGCATTGAATCAGGTAGAAGAAATTGAAGGCCATACTCATAAAAACAATTTTTATCATACACTGGAAGTGGTGGATAATATATGTCCAAACACAGACGATGTCTGGTTACGCTGGGCCGCTTTACTGCATGATATTGGAAAAGCACCCACAAAACGTTTCAACAAAAAACAGGGCTGGACTTTTCACGGACATGAATTTCTGGGTGGTAAAATGACTAAAAAGATATTTGAACGTCTTCATATGCCGTTAAACCACAAAATGAAATTTGTACAGAAAATGGTGATTATGAGTTCACGTCCGATAGTACTGGCTGAAGATCTTGTAACGGACAGTGCTGTGCGCCGTCTGGTTTTTGATGCGGGAGAAGATGTGGAGAGTTTAATGACTTTATGCGGAGCCGATATCACCACCAAAAACCCCGCGAAATTCAGGAAATATCATAAAAATTTTGAGGTTGTACGTCAAAAAATTGTAGAAGTAGAAGAACGTGACCGTGTTCGTAATTTCCAGCCGCCCATTACAGGCGAAGAAATTATGGAAATTTTTAATCTGCAGCCTTCACGTGAAATCGGGGTTCTAAAAGAAGCGGTTAAAGAAGCTATTTTAGAAGGCGATATTCCTAATGAATACCAGGCCGCTTATGATTTTGTAATTAAAAAGGCAGCGAAGTTAAATTTAACTCCTAAAAAGTAATAAATATGCTTGGTTTTATTATTCTAATCATGCTTTTTATAATGATGACAGTTCCTAATCTTCTTTTTATCAAAAAGCTTAAGGTTATAAATAAAAATACAATAAAGCATAAATTGATTTTTTTTCTCATCAATGTTTTAGCAATAGTAACAATCGCCTTTTTATATATAAAGTTTCAAAATACTATTCTAAAAAAATTCTTAGATATTGATGAAAGTACAAATGGGGGAATAATAATTACATTACTGGCAGTTATCTTATTGAATAGCATACTAAATATATTTATTATAAAAATCTACATAAAAAAAATTAGCAAATCGAGCGAAATCGAATTAATCGGAAAAGAATGAAAAAAGAGAATAAATCAGTAATCATTTGGTTACTATCAGGCTGTGTTTTATTATTTTTAATGGTCGTTGTAGGTGGTATCACCCGTTTGACCAATTCAGGTTTATCAATGACCGACTGGCATTTGGTAACCGATACCTTTCCTCCTTTAACAGAAGCCAAGTGGCAGGCCGCTTTTGATGAGTATAAAAAGTTTCCGGAATATCAAAAAATCAATATTCACAACGATTTTCAATTAGCCGATTATAAATTCATTTATTTCTGGGAATGGTTTCACCGTTTCATCGGACGTATTATTGGATTGGTTTTCTTTGTTCCTTTTGTTTATTTCTTAATCAGAAAAAAATTAGATACCCCAACCATCAAAAAATGTATTGTTCTTTTAGCAATGGGGGGTTTTCAGGGATTTTTAGGCTGGTTTATGGTTCGCAGCGGCTTAATCGATAATCCGGATGTAAGTCATTTTAGACTTTCATTACACCTGACTTTTGCTTTTATCACTTTTGCTTATACGCTTTGGGTAGCTCTGGATTTGATTTATCCTGAAAGAAATATCAATAAAATTTTACCGCTTCGCACCATTGCACGTTATGCTTTAGCTGCCTTATTAATCCAGATCATTTATGGTGGATTTGTGGCTGGATTAAATGCCGGACTAATCCACAATCACTGGCCATTAATGAGCGACGGAGAATTTATTCATGAGTCGGTATTTATTGAGCAGTCCTCTTTGGTAAAAAATTTAATCGAAGGAAAAAGCGGTGTTCAGTTTGTGCACAGAACTTTTGCTTATGCAGTAGTTGTCGTTATTCTTTTTCTTTTCTTTAAAAGCAAAAAATATACACTTACCAATACACAGGCCAACGGAATTAATATTTTAGTTGTTTTTGTATTTATACAATTCCTTTTAGGTGTATTTACTTTATTGTACAGTGTTCCTTTGGCTTTAGGATTAATTCACCAGATTATGGCGTTTTTCCTTCTAAGTGCGATGACATTCACATTACATCGATTAAGCAAATAATATTTTAAACGATACCCAAAAGAGCTGAATTTTTCAGCTCTTTTTTTTTGCGAATATTATATTGATAATATGGTCCGAACCTACGGCTCTCAATATCGGGAACGCATTATTTTTAACCAGATTGATCCCGATAGCTATCGGGAGGAGACCCCGCAAAATGTATCGAACCTATGGCTCTCTAAATTAGGAACGCGCTATTTTTAACCGGATTAAAATCCGGTCCTACAGAATGTGTCGAGCCTATGGCTCTTTTAAAAACAAACAGATTTAATTTAAAAAACAGAAAATTCCGTAGAAATGAAAATATATTATAACAACGAATTTTAATCCCTTGGAATAATAAATCTGCCCTGCATAAAGTCTCAACTAAATTTATAGAACCTGCGCCTCTTTTGAAAATAATCAGATACAACTTAAAAAAAACAGAAAATTCCGTAGGAATGAAAACATATTGTAACAACGGATTTTAATCCGTTAGAATAATAAATCCGCCCTGCATAAAGTTCCTTAGGAACGGCACATCTTACAATCCGCTAAAAACTACCCCAGCCAGGATTTGAAATCCTGTACCTTTTCACGGCTCACAACTACCTCATCCTCTTTGTAACTTGGTAAAATCACTTTTAAACGTGAATTGGTATATACCTGAATTTCTTTAATGGCTTTTAAAGGCACAATAAATTTCCGGCTAACACGAAAGAAATCTTTTTTGTCCAGTTCCTGTTCCAGGATCTCCAGAGTCGAATCGATCAGATAATCCCTGTTTTCGTAAGTATGAATATAAGTTCCTTTATTTTCACTAAAAAAACATTCAATTTCTTCTGTGGTGATCACTTTTAAATGCTGTCCGATCTTAACCGTAAATCTCTTTTTATAGGTCTTTTCAAACGGATTGGATAACATTTGACGAATCTGCTCAAAATCTAACTGCAGGTTTGAAGTTTCTGCTGCTGTTTTTGGGAGCCTGGATTTAAACTTAGAAACAGCTGTTTCGAGATCATCTTCATCAATTGGTTTTAGAAGATAATCTATACTGTTAAGTTTAAATGCTTTTAAAGCATATTCATCATATGCTGTGGTAAAAATAATAGCACTTTTTATCTCTATTTTTTCAAAAATCTCAAACGATAAACCATCTGACAGCTGAATATCCAGAAAAATCAAATCCGGATGGGCATTATTACTGAACCATTCTATTGATTCTTCAACTGAATGCAGCATCGTTTCTACTGTAACATCTAACTTTTCAAGTTTTCTCTGCAATAATCTTGCAGCTGGTTTTTCGTCTTCTATAATTAATGTGATCATTTACTATAATGCAAAAATTGGAAAAATACTAATTCAAAGTTACTCCCATTTATTGGTATTTGCGGCTTCTTTTTCCATATATTTTTGGATTTTTTTCTGCTCCCAGTCAGCGCTGAAGAAAATATCACGTCCAAAAACCGACATAGCATGGGCGGCAAGACCTATTCCCCAGAAGAAGGCTGTCGAATACGTCTGCCAATCCGCCAGACCGCTGGCATGAATGCCTTCTGTAAAAATCTCTTTGTTCAAATTAGCAATGATAATGATGATATTTACAATTAGATATACTCTTAAATGCGAGTAAAACCCTTTTAATCTTTTTACTTTTCTGTAAGCATTATTATAATTTTCATCAGTACTGAACTGGTGTGCATATTCGTCGTACATACGTCTTCTAAAACGTCCCATAATCTTTTATTTTATCTAAATTATTTCCACTTGTTTTTGTTCTCTTTTTCTTTTTCCATGAATTCTTTGATTTTTCTTTCCTCCCAGTCTTTTCCCAGAACCGGAAATACTTCAAAAACTTTTAAGCCATGAATTACAACTCCTATTCCCCACCACATCAACGGCCAGAAAAACCATAAATATTTAGGCGATGTGTACAAATTAATAAAAATCAGAATGGCATTTACCAGTACATAAGCCACCAGATTGCCATAAAACCCTTTAATACTTTCGACTTTCTTTTTGGCCTGAAAGTATTTATCATCTTCATTGAACTTCATTTCCATAATTACTCCCATTTTTGTGTTTTATTTCTCTTTTCTAAAAGACTTCTTAATTTACGTTCTTCCCATTCCCGTCCAAAAATCCGGAAAGAAACAAAGACATCAATGGCGGAACCAATATAAACTGCGGACCACATAATCATTATAAAACAGTTCAAAAACTGAATCGGTAAAAAGTGTAAAGGCAGTTCTGTATATTCTTTTAAGATAAAAAGAATTAAACCAATTACATAAACAAATGTATGTTCATAAAAGGATTTCAGTTTCCGGGCTTTTTTACCGGCCAGCTCCTGAAGTTCCTTCTGTTCCTGATCAGTATTAAAACTAGTTTCCATCTTTATTTTCGAATTTTTCTTTTTCCTTTTCTAAAATTTCCCTGATTTTTCTTTCCTCCCACTCTTTATTAAAAATTGGGGAATAATCAAAAGCTTTCATGGCATGCAGTACGATGGCAATTCCCCAGCCCAGAATCGACCAGATAAACCATAAATATCCTGGTGAAGTCATAAGGTTTACTACCACTAAAACCGGATTTATCAAAGCATAAATCGTCAAATGTTCGTAGAATTTTTTCATTTCTTCTACTTTTTTGTGAGCTCTGTAATAACGTTCTCCTTCTGAATGATTTTTTTCCATAATTACTTCCAGGTTTTTTGATTGTTTTCTTTTTCCAGAATCTCGCGGATCTTTCTTTCTTCCCAGTCAGAACTGTATCCAAATACTTTAAAAGCATGCATGGCCACTCCAAATCCCCATCCTAAAGCCGAAAACCAAAACCATTGAAAATCAGGAGAAAACCTTAAATTTATAAAAACTAAAAACGGAATCACACAGCAGTACGAAATCACATTTCCATAAAATCCTTTTAGTTCTTCTACTCTTTTTTTGGCTCTGTAGTAAGCCTTTGCTTCATCATTATAATCTGCACTTATGTCCATAACAGCAATTTGTTTTGTTAAAATTGGAATCTTAACCGAGAAATTTTTCTCATCCTGTTCAATCTGCACCTTTCTGTCGGTTATAATTCCGTAACGGTTTACAATATTCTGCAATCCAACACCTTGTCGGTCCTGCAGAACCTCTTTTTTCTGAAGATCATTTTGTATGACCAAATAATCCTTGTCAATAAAAATTCTGATATGCAAGGGTCTCTGCTCACTCACTACATTATGTTTTACGGTGTTTTCCAGTAAAAGCTGCAGGGAAAGCGGCACCACTTTGGCATCCGGGTTTATATTAGCGGCAGGCAGTTCGTAAAACAAACTGTTCTCGAAACGCATTTTCAGCAGGTTCATATAGGTTTTCGCAAATGATAATTCATCTTCTACCGAAACCAGTTCCTTGTCTTTCTGTTCTAAAACATACCGGTAAATTTTAGACAAAGAAGTAGTGAAACGCTGCGCATTATCCGGATTTTCTTCAATTAAAGAACTAAGAACGTTCAGGCTGTTAAAAAGAAAATGCGGATCGATCTGATTTTTTAAGCTTTCAAACTTGGCATTGGCCGTTCCTGCAATGATCTTCTGCTGTATAACTTTATTTTCCTGATATGTTTTATAGAAATGTAAAGCGTGAAATATTAACAGAATAATAAAAGCTATAACTGCATTTTCTATATAAGTAGAGGCTTCTTCATTTGCCAGAAAACTTAATATCGGGCGCCTTTCAATTACTACATTTGTAAAAACCCGAAGGACAAAAACAAAGAAAATCGAAACAAAAAAAGAACTTACAAAACCTATAAAAATCCTTTTATTAGAAAATCTGCTGTCTTTAAAAACCTTATCTAAATAAGTAAATAGCGAAGCATTTACAATATACAGCACCACACTGTACAGCATGCAGTACAAGAAAAACACATACAGGCTTTTATTGAAAATGGCAACTCCAAATGAAGCAAAACGAATCAGGAAGGAGAACAGAAAAACGATTCCGCCCACTAACAGCGCCTTAAGTAGATTTGGTTTTAAAGTCATTATTCTTTTAAGTTAAATTATTTACAGTTTTTCTGAACTTCTAAAGCTCTGTCTAATCCCCATTTTGGCGAAAAAGGAGTTTCTGGTTTAAAAGTAGCAAAAAGTTCGATAGCTTTATCAACTTGTGCACAAAGCGGCTTCGTGTCAACCCCTGTCCATTTTGCGCCTCCCAACTGGTAATCTGCCTCACCAAAAACTGCTCTTGGATTATTCGGATCAAGTGCTTTTGCTTTTGCGTAAGCTTCCATCACTTTTCCGGAATATTTCATCCCGTTGGTCATTGGATCCGCCACTACATATCCTGTGTAAATTAAAGCCTGCAGCACATATAATTCGGCATTACTCTGATCTTTGATAAGTTCGATATCCAGGGCATCCTGAGCTTTAGTCAATAAAAGATCAATTTTCGTTTTGTCTTTTTCTGTAAAAACAGCCGTAGCATTTACCATCGCTACATAATAGTTAGGAAGCCAGCTTGATTTTTCTGCCGAAGCAATTCTTTCAAACAAAGCCGAAGCTTCTGCATTTTTGCCTTCTTTCCAAAGTCCGAAAGCTTTTGTCATTCCCTGTTCAAATTGTGTCTGAGCTGTTAAAAGGCTGCAGATAAATAATGCGATTACAGTAATAGTATTTTTCATGTTGTATGGTTTTAATGGTTGTGGATTGGTTTAATATGTCGTTAAAAATTAATCTCTGTTTTTAGATCTTTAGCAGCAGCAAACTTAGCATCTTTGTATGATGGCGGCCCCATAAACCCTTTTGCATCATTAGAGCAGGCAAATTTTTCGGTCGGCATTCCCATTTTATTTTTGTCCAGGATTCCGTTGCTGTTCTCATCATGGAAAGTTGAAATGGCATATTCTCCGGCCGGAACACCTTCAAAAGTTACTGTTGCCGTATTGTTTTTTATTTCAGAAACCACACTTTTATATGGACTTTTCAAAAAAGTATCTTCTGAATTGTACAAACCTACTTTTACAATTCCCGTATCATTTTTTAATCCTGAAACCGAAACGGTAATATTTACATTTTGAGCAGACATCAGACTGCAGATAAACAAGGCGATGATGGTAATAATTTTGGTCATAATTTCTTTTTTTAAGTTAATTAAGATTTTGATTTTTAGTTTTCTATTGATGATTAAAACTCTTTTTTTAGTTACCAAGAAACTGAAGATTCTGACTCATTTGTTTTTTTTTTAATAACTGAATTTCAAAACTTTACTCTTCGTTTCTTTTGTACTTTTAAATTTATACTTCAAAAGTAGCCTGCTTTTTACTCTTTTAAAATTAAATGCTGCTGAGTTGTTGATTTTTGATGATGAATTGTTTTTTTTTAGCTGCTAAGACTCTGAGATACTATCCCGAGGCTTCGGGACTAAGTTTTTTTTAGTTTTCAAAATCTTAGCATCTTAGAACCTTAGCATCTCAGCAACTATAAATTTTTCAACTGATTCTCGCTTTTATTATCACTAATCGTCCAGAAGAAACCTACGAAGAAAAATCGGTCTGCGGTAGGAACAACTGCCTGTCTGTTATACACCCCGTTTGGATCCGGTAATTTTGCATAATCATATCCAAAAACATTTTTTGTTCCCAATACGTTTGAAACAGAGAAATACAATATTTTTTGTGTGGTCAGCAAATACGCCCAGTTAAAACTCAGACTATTGTATGATTTTGTTTTTCCGGCCATAAATTGGGTCTGGTTAGGATCGTTATACGGACGTCCTGAACTAAAACTGTTTGTAAAACCAATTTGTGATTTCCAGTCGGTAATAAAATATTTAGTTACTACAGACAAATTATGATTGGCAACAAAACTTGGGGTCGTCATCGTTGGGAAATTTTTGTATTGTCTTTCAGAATCGATATAGGAATACGAAATCCAGTATTCTAAGTTTTTATACAAATTACTGTCTCTCCAGAATAAATCTAAACCTTTTGCATAACCTGAACCGTTATTATTGAAGACTGAATTGTACTGAATATCTCTTGTATCATACTGCACGAGATTGCTGTAATCTTTATAGTAAGCCTCGGCTCTGAAAGTTTGTCCCGGCTGTGTAAACTGATAGTTAAAAATATAATGTCTTGCTTTTTCACTTTCAAACTGGTGGTATTTCGAATATTTGATATAATCTACCACCGGTGTCTGCGAAAAATCTCCGTAAGCAAATGAAAACTGGCTGCTTTTTGAAACTTTATACGCTAATGACGCTCTTGGTGCTATATTATTTTCATCTAACAAACTGTTATTAGAATATCGTAAACCTACTTTCATCGCCAGTTTTTTAGAGAACAAAATATCCGTTTCGGCATAAGCGGCAAAAATATTAGAATCATATCCGTTAGCCGCATTAATCGAGATATTGTCATTGAAGTTCTCATTGAATCTGGTAATGAAATAATCAGTACCAAATGAAAATTTAAAATGGTTTGATATTTTTTTCTGCAGTTTTAATTTTAGCTGAGCGGCATTTTCATTACTGTCTACATCGTTTATATCGTATTTTATTTTGTTCTTGCTGTAACCGTAGCTCAGACCGGAAGTTAACTGCCACCCTGTTCCAAAAGTTCCTTTATAAGAAGAGTTTAAATAAAAATTATTATTGTTTAAATCAGTTCTTATCGGATTTTCAAAATTGACATTTTTCTGGTTCAGATCGAATTTTTCAGAATCAAAAGAAGCATACAGCTTAAAGATTCCGTTTGTAAAATTATAGCGGTACACTGTTTCACCTCCAAGCGACTGATACGGATTGTTCCAGTCTACATTTTGAGGAATAACCGCCTGATAAGGAGCCAGATTAACATACATCATATTGACACTTAAAGAACTTTTTTTCCATTTTTGTGTATTTCCTAAACTCAAACCTACCGTCATTAATCCGATGTCGGTTTTTTCATGATCGGCCTCGTCCTGTGTATTCAAAAGCAGTACACTTGATAATGCTTCACCGTATTCGGCAGAATAACCTCCTGTTGAAAATGCAATTCCGCTAAACAGAAATGGAGAAAAACGACTTCTTGTTGGTAAATTATTAGTTGTAGCACCATAAGGCTGGGCAACGCGAATTCCGTCAACAAAAGTCTGTGTTTCGCTGGCTTCTCCTCCACGTACAAACAAACGTCCGTCTTCGCCTACCGACTGTGTACCCGGTAAAGTCTGTAACGCTGCGATTATATTTCCGGCTGAACCGGCTGTTGTTACAATATCCAAAGGTTTTAAAACTGAAACCCTTGCTTTATCTCCTGATTCTAAAGTTCCGGCAGTAATAACTACCGCATCAAGAGCATTTACATTCTCTTTCAGTTTTACAATCTGATCTTTTGCATTCGTAACGTCAATTTCTTTTTTAAACGTTTCAAAAAGCAGAAAACTCACTACCAAAAACTGGTTTCCTGATGCAGAAGTTTCAAATGAAAAATCCCCTGTTTCAGAACTTGTAGCTCCGTCGTAAGTTCCTTCTAAATAAATATTGGCCCCGGCAACTGGTTTCCCTTTCTGGTCCACCACTTTTCCTGAAATAGTATTCTGGGCAAAAGTCAAAGTGCTTAGTAATAATAAAATAAAAGTAATTCTGGTTTTCATGATATTGGTTTTTGATGAAGCAAATGTATTTTAACAATTCCTGTTAAAAAATATATAATAACCCAATTGTAGAATTTTGGGGATGAGTTGTAAATATCTAATTCGTATCTTAGCTTTCGTTTCCTTTTAATACATAACCAATGCCTATTGCCCTAGCACAAATACAGCCCGTTAAAGGAAATATTCCGGCCAACATCCAGAAACATCTTCAGTTTATTGAACTGGCGCATACACTAAATGCAGATGCTGTTTACTTTCCGGAGCTCTCCATAACAGGCTATGAACCTGAACTCGCCGAAAAACTCGCCGTTGCATTAAACGATTCCCGTTTTGACGTATTTCAGGAAATCAGTGATCAAAAAACGCTTATTATTGGTATTGGCGTTCCTGCACTGAGTCAGACCGGAATCAGGATTAGCATGATGATTTTTGAACCCGGCCAGCCCCGGAAACTATATGCTAAGCAGCAGCTTCACGAAGATGAATTCCCGTATTTTGAAAATGGATCAGAGCAGATTTTAATTAACCAAAAAACAGCTCCGGCCATCTGCTACGAAAGTTTACAAATGAACCATGCCGACACAGCAGCTCAGCTCGGAGCCCGGATTTATCTGGCCAGTGTTGCGAAATCACAAAACGGAATCCATAAAGCCGATCTGCATTATCCCGAAGTAGCTAAAAAACACCAAATGCCGGTATTAATGGTAAACTCTATTGGCGAATGCGACAATTTTAGGAGCGTCGGATACAGTTCCGTCTGGAACAAAGAAGGTCTTTTAACGGCCCGGCTTAACCATTTACAGGAAGGGATTCTTGTTTTTGATACGGAAACAGAAAAAGTTACCCAACAGCACCTATAACTCTATTCCTTTTTTATACCTTTAAGAATCAAACAATTAAAACAAGATCAGAATGTCAGAAAACAAAAGAATCTCCAATTTATATCAATCAATTTATAATGGAAATCCATGGCTGGAAGTAACTCTGGCGCACACTTTAGAAAATGTAACAGCCGAACAGGCTTATCGAAAAATAAATCCAAACCTCAACACGATCTGGGAAATTGTCAATCATCTGATCCAGTGGAGACGCAATATTTTAAGCCGTATGCAGGGCGAAACCATTATAACTCCGGATCATAATTATTTTGTGCCGGTTTTAGATCCTTCTGAAGCTGCCTGGGAGCAGTCGCTTCAGACTTTAGCAAAATCACAGGATGCCTGGAATGCCTTTTTTGAAGGTTTTGACGATGCCGATCTGGCTAAAATATACATTAACAACGGGCATACTTACTATGAACATATTCATGGTATTATTCAGCACGATGTATACCATTTAGGGCAGATTGTTATTTTGAAAAAACTGCTTTAAAAATTAATAATGATTGACGAAACAATGGACTACCGATGGCAGAAAGTTAAAAATGGAAAACCTTTTCTTGCCGTTGTAAATCTTGAAATCAGTAAAAACGATAATCAAAATGAAATTATAACCGAATACAATGGCAGAGGCTGGGTTGGAATGGGCTGTTTTGCAAGTATTCCGGCAGAAGACGAACCCGGAAAAGGAAGTTTTGCAGACTGGAGAAAAGCGGTTCTAAAGGGACTGGAATTTGTTTTTTCTAAAACAGAGACCAAATGGACCGTTACAATAAAAAAAGTGGAAGGATTAGTTATAACAGATACCAACCCGACTATTGTAGGCTATACCACTATCTTAGCTTTTTGTAAACAAACCAATACAGAATTGGATCCTGACCTAATTAACGAAATTGAAGCCTTTACCTTTAAAAGCTGGGAAGGTAAAAATTATGAAAAAATTCCAAATTTTATAAACTTAGAATATGAGGAAAAAGATGTTGATTACAAACCGTAATCAATAGCTTACTATACTATTACAACCTTAAAAGTATTTCTTATGAAAAAGTCTTTATTTCTGCTCTTTTTTTTAATCCTGACTGCCGTTGGATTTTCTCAGGAAACTGAAACTAAATATGATGAAAAACTGGCAAAATCACTGAATGCTGATGAATACGGCATGAAAAAATATGTTTTCTGTCTGTTAAAATCAGGAACCAATACTACGGCTTCAAAAGAAGAAAGTAAAAAATTGTTTGAAGGTCATATGGCGAATATCAACAAACTGGCCAAAGAAGGAAAACTGGCCGTAGCCGGACCTTTTATGAAAAACGACCGAAACTATCGCGGCATTTACATTTTTAATGTAGCAACCATAGACGAAGCAAAAGCACTGGTAGAAACCGATCCCGCCATAAAAGCCAATTTACTTGAAGCCGAGCTGACTCCCTGGTATTGTTCTGCAGCTTTACAGGAAGTTGCTAAAATACACGACAAAATTGCCAAGACGAAAATGTAAACGACTTCACTCTATCTAATTTTTATGAATAAATCAATTATAAGAATTTCGATTTTAGCGGTATATCTAATCATATTTATTTTAGATACAAACTGCTATGCGAAAATCGATCCTGATAAATCCGGAATTAGAAAAAAGACAAGTCAAATTGTACAAAAAATAGAAAAAGTCAACGTTTTGATGGGCTCCGCAGTATATGCTTCCGGAATCAGACCTAAACAATACGATAACTTTGAACAATTAAAAAAAACTGCTTCAATCGAAGAATTAAAAATCCTCACAAATCATACTAACGGAGTTGTGAGGTGCTATTCTTTCTGGGCTTTATTAGATTATAAAGAAATCGATTTATTTTCAATTGTAAAAGATCATATAAATGATGATTCTGTAATTGAAACTCAATTTGGATGTACTGCATCTGGTGAAAAAGTGGGTGACTTTTTTATAAATCTTGTTACTCCAAATTATGTTGACGATGAAGTTAAAAAACTGAATGAAAAAGAACTAAAAACATTAGACAGTCTTTTAGTTTATAAAGAAAACAATCTTGATTCGAGGTTTCGTGCCATTGAAGAAGCTGAACCAACTGAATTACTATATCCCAAAGTTAGAGAGTTAGCAGTAAACTTCAATAATCAAAGTGCCTTAGTAACTTTATCTAAATATAAAAATCCTAATGATATAGAAATAATCCTCAATAATCGAATTAAAGACGAGGGCGATAATGAAAGTGGTTATTTTTTCTCCTACAGAGCAATCCAAAATTTTCCTGATTCCCTATTTTTACCATTTTTAGAAAAAAGACTTTTCGAAACTTTAGATAATAATTATTTCTCTAATGAATGGTTGGAATTGTACGGTGCAATTGCTGTTTACAAAAATCAAAAATCATTAGAACTTTTAAAAGTTCCTTTTACAAACGTTCAAAATCAAGATATTAGAAAATATCATATTCATTTTGTTTACAAAGCGATTTTAGCAGACAAATGCGAATTGTATAATGATCTGTTATGGAAGATATGGGAAGAAGAAAGTATAATTACACCCGAAGGTTTTAAATACCTCTTAAGATTAAATCCACTAAAAACCTATCAATTCAGCACAAAGTACTTATTGCCAAATTACAAAGCAAATGATAAAACTTTAATTCCTGTTTACAGAGAAACTATATTTACTGAAAGTTTACAAGAAACTATTTTAAATTTCATTTTATTAAACGACAAACAATTAGCATCTACTATAATTGTCAATAAGATTTTAGAAGCGAAAGTTCTTGATTTTGAAATATACTGCAAAAAAGTATTAGAACTAAATGAAACATTTTTTGTTGATCCTCTATTCAAAAGGTTACAAACAGAAGACAACCCTCACGTTTATCTACAAATTGTAGAAACTTTAATTTCTTTTAAAGATAAATCTATCAACAGTAGAATTCTGGAAACAAGAAAAGAAAATAAAAATATGAATATAGATTGGGGAAGTGATTCTTTAGATCAAATTCTAAAAACGAATAATATTAAATAATGAAAACAGAAAAAGAAAAAATGATCAGCGGTGAATACTACAACGCTTTTGACCCGGAGTTAGTAAAAGGCCGCCGAACAGCCAAAAATCTTTTGCACAGCCTGAATATAAAAGAATACAGAGTCACCAAAAAAGCAAAAGAAATTTTAAAAGAACTGATTCCGAATACCGGAGAAGGTTTTTATATAGAACCGCCTTTTCACTGTGATTATGGTTATAATATAATTTGTGGTGACAATGTGTATTTTAATGTTAACTGTGTGGTTCTGGACTGTGCTCCCGTAACGATTGGCTCTAATGTATTTATTGCTCCGAATGTTCAGATTTATACTGCCTCGCATCCACTTGATGCCGAATTGAGAAAATCGCTGGAAAATGCTTATCCCGTTACCATTGGCGACGACTGCTGGATTGGCGGTAATTCGGTTATCTGCCCCGGAGTAACAATAGGAAAAGGCTGTGTTATTGGTGCCGGATCTGTTGTGACCAAAGATATTCCGGACAATTCGTTAGCCGTTGGAAATCCCGCAAAAGTAATCCGAAAACTGAATCAGGAACCCGAATCTCAAAAATAATGCTTACTCTAAATAAAGTGCATCATATCGCCATTTTATGCTCCGATTACGAAAAATCTAAATATTTCTACACCCAGATTTTAGGTCTGACCATTATCCGGGAAATATATCGCGAAGAGCGCCAGTCCTATAAATTAGATCTGGCCTTAAATGGTTCTTATGTGGTCGAATTATTCTCATTCCCCGATCCGCCCAAAAGACCTTCAAGACCGGAAGCAGTCGGCCTGCGTCATCTGGCATTTGAAGTAATTAACCTAAACGAAACCGTGGCTTTTTTAACCTCAAAAAACATAGAATCAGAACCGATCCGGATTGATGAAACCACCGAAAAACGTTTCACTTTTATTGCTGATCCTGATTTACTGCCCATTGAGTTTTACGAACGTTAATTTTTTTTCTGCCGCGAAGGCACTAAGACGCTACGATTTTTTTCTAACTGATGATTAAAACCAACATTTATCATTGCGGCAAATGGGAAAAAATGAGAAAAAAATGAGAAAAAACTTTGTGCCTTCGTGTCTTTATAGCAGAACCTCTTCCTGAACGAATTTTCTTGTTTATACTGATTTTAACACACTAAATTCAAGATTTTCTATAAAAAACCGAATTTGATGCTTAATTTTGTGATCCGCATAAAAAAAGCGATTTACAAATTTACTTCTGATGAATAAAACGGCGCAAATCAAAAAAAATCATCAATTTATTAAATTCCGAAAATTAGTTATCGTTTCTGTTTTAATTGGCTTTCTTTCGGCCTTCCTCGGAATTTCCCTCAAAAAAATAACGGAATATTATGAAGAAATCTTCTTTCACGAAGTTTCAGTTCATCCGTTATTTTATATGGTTTTTCCGGTTTTCGGACTATCAGTTATTTATTTTTTAAGACAGTATCTTTTTAAGAAAAAAGAAAACAAAGGCATCAAAGAAGTTTTTGAAAGTACTCAGACCTCAAAAAATCTGCCTTCTTATAAGATTCCATCTCACTTTATAAACGGATTACTGACTGTTATTTTTGGAGGTTCAACCGGAATTGAAGTTTCTACCGTAGTAGCCACAGCTACAATTGGCTCTGTTGCTCACGAAAAAGAAAATGTCTTTCGTCAGTACAAAACAGAGTTAATCTGTGCAGGAGTTGCTGCCGGAATTACAGCACTTTTCAGCAGTCCGGTCGCAGGTATTTTATTTGCCTTCGAAGTTATTTCGAGAAAAGTAACGCGTGCGTTTGTGATCTCCAATTTAATTGCGGTTTCCATAGCATTTGGTTTACTTACTATTTTAAAAGAAGAACCTTTATTTGCCGTTTCTGTTACCACCTGGCATTTAAAAGCTATACCCTACTTTATTCTTCTGGGCATTTTAGCCGGAATGAATTCGGTTTATCTTACCAGATGCGTTTTATTCATTAAATCGCAATTCGGAAAAATCAGCAGACACTACTATAAAATCATTATTGGATCAGCGGTTTTAAGTATCTCACTTTTCTTTTTCCCTCAATTGTACGGAGAAGGGTATCATGCTATAAAAGGGATTTTCAGCAATTCAGGTCAGCTTCCGTTAACCATAACGCTGGCCCTGACTTTTATTGGAATCTTAATTTTAAAACCAATTGTAACCTCTATTACTCTTGCTTCGGGTGGCGACGGTGGTGTTTTTGCTCCAAGCCTTTTTATCGGAGCTTTTTTAGGATTATTACTGGCTTCAGTTTTAAATACCTTTTTCCATGTCAATGTGATTCCGGTTAATTTTATGATTATTGGAATGGCTGCCGTTTTAAGTGCCAGTATTCACGCTCCGTTTACCGCTATATTTTTAGTCTGCGGATTAACGAATGATTACACTTTATTTCTACCAATCCTGGCCGTTTGTCTGATTTCAAAATACACGGCCAAAACAATTTATCCTTACACCGTATACAGTTATTCCCCAAGTTTGATTAAATAAGCTTAAACAATAATCATTACACAAAACAATAATCTATAGCAGCATATATTTAAAAACATAACGCGCAAAATAATACCACACACTATGCCTGTTCAAAAAATCAGAAGAAGCTACCGCAAAACACGTTACATTCTTTATAAAGAAACCTTAATAGATTATAAAGAACATTTTTGGTCGTTTCTCGGGTCTTTTGTCGGAATTGGAATTTTGGCCTATGTACAGTCCATGCATTTTTCAGGAAGTGATGCTGTTTATTTAATTGGTTCTTTCGGAGCTTCGAGTGTGCTGGTTTACGGAATTATCCAGAGTCCGTTTTCGCAGCCGAGAAATTTAGTGGGCGGACATGTACTTTCTGCTCTTGTAGGCGTAACCGTTAACAAACTGGTTCCTGACGTTATGTATATAGCGGCTCCGCTGGCTGTTTCTGTTGCCATCATTTTAATGCAGATTACCAAAACACTTCATCCGCCGGGAGGTGCAACGGCCCTGATCGCTGTCATCGGAACCGAAAAAGTAAAAGCTTTAGGTTATATGTATGTACTTTCGCCAGTACTGACCGGAGTTTTGATTTTACTGTTAACCGCTTTGCTTTTTAACAATATGACTTCCAGCAGAAGTTACCCAAGCCACAGCACCTATCATAAGCATTACCATAAAATCAGAAAAAGGCTTACAGGGAAATAAGAGCTTCTTGATTTAAAGAACAGAAAAACAGCTTTTTAAAATCTTTTCAACAAATCGTAATTCACAATTCGTATTTCGTTTTTTATATTTTACCTTTGACCTCTCAATAAAAACAAAGATTATGGTTTATAAATTTAGAGTAATTCTGGACGCCGAAGAAGATATTTTCAGAGACATCGCCATTCTTGAAGAGGATACGCTTGAAGACTTACACAATGCGATCTTTAATGCTTTTGGTTTTGACGGATCAGAAGTGGCTTCATTCTATACTTGTGATGATACCTGGAATCAGGAAGACGAAATTCCTCTTTTTGATACAGGTGATGTTCCGGGCGAGATTAGAACCATGAACGATTATCCGTTATCCAGTATCTTAGACAAAGAAAATACAAAGATTATCTACGTTTACGATTTTATCAGTATGTGGACTTTCTTAGTAGAACTGGCTGCCATCGAAGATGAAGCTGTAGGTGCCACTTATCCTGAAACTTTATTTTCTCATGGAGAAATGCCGGCAGACGCAATCGAAAAAAACTTCGAAGCCGATGATATGCACGACGATATCTACGGAGAATTCGAAGATGATCTTGACGAAGACGATCTTGACATGTTCGAAGGCGACGACAGCTTTGAAGATTACGGATTTGAGGAGAATTGGAATTAGTCTAAGTTGCTAAGGTGCTGAGATGCTAAGGTTCTAAGGTTTTTATTTTGAAAGTTTTTTCTTATTTTTAATTCTTCGAATTAAAAATAGTGAACATGAGTAATTTTAGAAGCTTGCTTATCTGGCAAAAATCAATGGCCCTTACAACCAAAATTTATTTTTCAACAAATAATTTTCCTAAGGAAGAAATCTTTGGATTAACTTCACAAATTAGACGCAGTTCAATTTCGATCCCAAGTAATATTGCAGAAGGATTTGGCAGAGAAAGCGATAAAGAACTTTTACGCTTTTTGAATATTTCTGTTGGATCATTATTTGAAATGCAGACTCAGCTGGAAATTGCAAAAAACATATCTTATTTAAAAGAAGACGATTTTAACAACTTATATGAGGACAGTCGCGAAGTAGAAAGAATGTTGGTTTCTTTTATAAAAAAAATTAAAGAAAGAAACTAAACCTTAGTACCTTAGCATCTTAGAACCTCAGCACCTTTACACCCATGATAAACCTTTTCAACACCCACATCGAAACGCTTTCGATACACCGCGTAGGAAACAAAAGCCGTAACGAAGCGATTTTTTTATCAGAACAGCCTTTTAATCTTAACGATGAGATTGTGCCTTTGATAAAAGAATTCTTTTTTAAGCCTTTTAGAGAAAAAGAAGAAAACTACTATCAGTTTGCACACGAAGTGGATCTGGACTATAACGATATGTTTAAATATGCCACTGAGATTTTTGCTAATCCGGCTAATGTTCATGAGGTTTCTAAAAACATCACCAAACATTTATTTGAACAGTCTAATCATCCGCACATTAAAAACGGAGAGGTTTATGTAACGTATTTAACCAACCTGAGCATCGATAACAATGTGGTAGATGCCATTGGAATTTTTAAAAGCGAGTTACAGGCTGACTTTTTACAGTTTGAAGAAAAAGGCAGTAACCTTGAAATGATCCTGCAGCAGGGAATCAACCTGAACAAACTGGATAAAGGATGTTTAATTTTTAACTTTAAAAAAGAAGAAGGCTACAAAATCCTGACAGTAGACAGCAACCGTTATGATGCCCGTTACTGGTTAGAGCACTTTTTATCTGTAGACGCTTTTGAAGATGAAAATTTCATCACTAAAAAATATTTAAAATTCTGCCAGAACTTTGCCAAAGATGTAGTTCTGCCGGCTGAAGATAAGAAAGAGGAAGTCATGTTCATGAACCGTTCTGTGAACTATTTCGCTAAAAATGATCAGTTTGAAGAACAAAACTTCCTGAATGAAGTAATAGACAATCCGGACTTAATTCCTGAATTCAAAAACTACAAAGTAGATAAAGGAGAAAAATACAGCATCGAAGATGTAACCTCATTCCCAATTGCCAACGCAGCCGTTTCTGATGCCAGAAAATCGATTAAAAACGTAATCAATCTGGATACTCACATTCAGATTAAAATGGATTTCATTAACCCTGAAAGTGCCGAAAAATTTGTTGAAAAAGGCTGGGATGAAGAAAAGCAAATGTATTACTACTTAGTGTATTTCAATAAAGAAGAAAAAAGCTAAGAGTCGTTCATTTTCTATTACTTACTTACTAAACAAAAAATGGCAGTTACGATTTGTAACTGCCATTTTTTATTAACCTGAATCTTTCTAAAACAAAGCAAACATTGCTTTGAGAATATCATCATACACTTTTTTGTCTTTTTCTCCCGCCCGGGCCAGAACCCTGATCCCCGAATAATTGTTAAAAACAAAACGGGCCAGTGTACGGGCATCCAGTTTTACAGCAATCTGACCAGACTCCTGCCCTTTTTTAACCGCTGTATAAAATACTTCTTCCATAATCCTGCGGTTGTCGCTTACTATCTGCGCAATTTCAGGATCATGCATTGCCAGTTCAACAGCAGAATTTACCATAAAACAACCTTTGGTAATCCGGTCTTCCAGACTTTCTATAACGGCCAGCTTAAAGATTATTGTCAGCGTTTCTTTTATATCGGCAGCTGTTTCCAGAATCTCTTTTATTTTGATATAATTCTCCTCGTGATACTTTTTCAAGGCTTTGGCAAACAGTTTTTGCTTATCGCCAAAAGTATCATATAAACTCGATCGGCTTAAGCCCAAATGCGTTACCAGATCCTGGGCAGACGTTCCGTTATATCCTTTGTGCCAAAAAATTTCAATAGCTTTATCCAAAGCCTGATCTTCATTAAATTCCTTAGTTCTAGCCATGACATCCAATTAAAGTTTCGCTTACAAAGATACCAATTTAACGGAACAATCGTTCCTGAATTGATCAAAAAAAATTACAATACTGTATTCACAGTAAGTCCGCCATCGATCACAATCTCCGTTCCTGTAATGAATGAAGAATCATCTGAAGCCAGAAAAGCAATTGCTTTAGCAACCTCAGCAGCCTGTCCAAAACGTTTCAGTAAAATCTTTTCGCCTAAAGCAGCGCCCAAACCTTCTACTTCTTCTTTTTCTAAACCTACTTTACCATATAAAGGGGTTTCAATTGGGCCAGGAGAAACGGCATTGACTCTGATTTTTCTTCCTGCTAATTCAGCGGCAAAAATTCTGTTTAAAGATAAAACGGCTGCTTTACTTGCTCCGTAGACACTGGAACCCGGCATACCTAACTGAGCATTTACTGAAGTATTAAAAATAATAGAACCGCCTTCATTTAAAATTGGTAATACTTTCTGAACCGTAAAATATACTCCTTTTACGTTCACATTCATGATACTGTCATAATGCTCTTCTGAAGCTGAATCTACCGGAGCAAAAGCCGCAATTCCGGCGTTTAGGAATACAATATCAATTTTTCCGAATTTTTCTTTTACTTCTTCCACTAAATGATCAATTGATTTTAAATCTGACTGGTCTGCCGCAATTCCCGTAACTCCTAATTCTGTTTCCGCTTTCACTAAAGCTTCTTTGTTTCTTCCGGTTACAATTACTTTTGCACCTTTTGATACTAATTCAGCTGCTGCTGCATACCCTATTCCGCTGTTCCCTCCGGTTACTATAGCGATTTTGTTTTCTAAATTTTTCATTTTATTTACTATTTAAGTTATTGATTATTCAATTATTATGGTACAAAGATACAATAACGGAACGATCGTTCCGTTATTTAAATAGTTAATTTTTTGTTAAAAACAATTAATTACTGCCAAAACATCTCGGTTTACAAGGGTTTTCCTCTATCTGTCCATAGAGGAAAGAAATGATAAAATGTCGGGGATTCTTAATTTATGCTTAATTTTGTATCTTAAAAAAATTACCAAAATGGATCGACATATACCAAAAGAAAGTCCTTTCGAAACTATAATCTCATTTCATAAATTAATTGAATCTTTTGAAGAAATTGCTTTATCCGATGTTGATTACCGATCTAATTATGCCAAGGCTATTTTAAAAGAAGTAGAAGCTTTTCCGGAATTCAGAACCGGAATACGCAACCTGAGCACCATTAGACAAAACGAAGCACTTATTAAAAACATTGCTGCCGACTTATTCCCGACAGCTCTGACCCACAATGAAATAAAAGCCATCACTATTCCTTTTCAGAACATCTCTTTTAATTACACAGAACGTTTTAAAAAAATTCTGCGTAATGCCGGAGATGAATTTTATATGGAAATCCGTGATTTCGACGATCATCAGTTTTACGTAAACAACTGTTGTTTAATTCTGGCTTACCATTACCATCAGAATATTGATTTCAGTAAACCTTTCTTTTACGATATTCCTGACGAAGAAGGTGTAGAAAGACATTATCGCATTATGTACAATGCTGATTTTATGGAAATTATTCCAACTGAAAAATCAGTAGAACTTTCTCAGGACGATATTGACCAGCTGATTGATAATTATAATGATATCGCTTTATGGAAATCTACATTCCCTCCGGGAAGCTGGATTTTAAAAGGCTTTGGAATTGTTTCCTTATTTGATGCCACTACAGAAAGTGCCATTTCGACTTTAAAAAGCAATCTCTTAAAACCGGATAATAAACAGGTAACCTCAACGGATATTGTTGAAAATATCTTTAGATCTATTTTTAAAATCCCAACTTTAAAAGTAGGCTTTATCATCTACAATCCGGAAGAAGAAAAGTTTATCAGACCTATAAAGTTTGATAGTCACATGGAAAGTTACCTTTTGAAATCAGATCAGGAAGTAGATTGTAAAAATGCTTTCTTTGGCTGTTCGTTTGAAAATCTTCTGGACAATAAAGAACCGTTTGTTATTTCGAACGTTAAAAAATTCATCGAGGAATCTTCGAATAAAAAGCTTGGAGAACATTTGTTGAAACAGGGTATTGAAAGCTGTGTTTTCGCTCCGGTGATCAAAGACGACCATTTATTGGGAATTGTAGAACTGGTATCTGAAAACCCAAGAGACCTGAACAGCGTCAATGCTACAAAACTGGAACTGGTTTTACCTTATTTAACAGACACCATTGACCGTTATAACACGGATATGCAGCATCAGATTGAGGCGATTATCCAGCGTGAATATACCACAATACATCCGAGTGTTTACTGGAAGTTCCGAAAAGAATCGCAAAACTACTTTCAAAATATAAATCATACCAAAGATTATATTTTTAAGGAAATTGTGTTTAAAAATGTATTTCCGCTATATGGACAAATTGATATCAAAAGTTCATCGGAGCACCGAAATGAAACGGTAAAAATTGATTTAAAAAACCAGCTTACCGCCCTTTTGGAAATTTTCGACAATCAGGATCCTAATTCTAACCTCGTACTTTTAGAACAGCGAAAATTCGAATTGGAATCCCTTAGAAGTGAACTGGATCAGCCATTAAAAGCCGATATGGAACAGCATATTCAGCGCTATATTGAAGAAGAAATTCATCCAATCCTGAAAAATACCAAAAGCAATGCTAAAAACGAAAAGTTAGAAGAATTGTATTTTGAGAGCCTGGACGAAAAAACCGGAATGTTTTATCAGGAAAGAAAGAAATTTGACAATGCCATGTCGATTATCAACAAAAAACTGGCATCGGTTCTGGATAAAAAACAAATTGAAGCACAGCAGATTTATCCACACTATTACGAACGTTTTAAAACAGATGGTGTAGAGCATAATTTATACATTGGTGCCTCAATTTCGCCAGCCAAACCTTTCGACATTATGTACCTGCACAACCTGCGTTTATGGCAGCTGCAGACTTTGTGCGAAATGGAACTGGAACACCACCAGCTTAAAGAGTCACTTCCGTATGAACTGGATGTTACTTCACTGATTCTGGTTTTCAGTTCGCCTCTTTCTATCCGTTTCAGAATGGATGAAAAACGTTTTGATGTTGACGGAACTTATAATGCAAGATATGAAGTCGTGAAAAAACGAATTGATAAATCGCACATTAAAGGTACAAACGAACGTATTACCGAAAAAGAGAAAATTACAATCGTATATTCTCAAAACAGTGAAGAAGCGGAATACTTAAAATACATTAAATATTTACAGCATAAAAAAATACTGGAACCTTCAATTGAACAATTTGAAGTAGAAGACCTTCAGGGTGTTTCCGGTTTAAAAGCGATTCGTGTCAAGGTAATCAACAATACCAACACTTCAAAAGCAAAAAAAATCACCTACCAGGATTTATTAGATGAGCTCAACTAAACGTTGAGCTTTTTTTATCTTAATTGATTTAAAAGCAATCACAAAGTCGATTAGCATAATAATGCCGAAAGTTTCAACTAAACAGTGAAGTTTTTTTTCTAAACACATAGAAACATAGATACAGAAACTTAAAAAAAGCGTTTTACTTATTTAAACAAACATAGACTGCTATGTGTTAGAAACTAGTTTTTTTATATATTCTTATTCAGTAAACTAGAAGCCTATGTTTCTATGTGTTTCAATAAAAAACTTTATAAATGTAAAATCAGTTTCAATCCGCGTACAATTTAAGGTATTTTCTAAATAATTTTAAAAGCAATTGTCGTAATAATGATCCCAAACTTTTCACCTAAACAATGACGCTTTTTTCTAAACACATAGAAACATAGATACAGAAACTTAAAAAAAGGCGTTTTACTTATTTAAACAAACATAGACTGCTATGTGTTAGAAACTAGTTTCTTTAGACAATCTTATTCAGCAAACTAAAAATCCTATGTTTCTATGTGTTTCAATAAAAACTTTATATATAAAATCCGTTCAAATCTGCATCTTCGCAAAGCGAATCCGTAAAATTCGTGTTGAGTTTAAGATATTTTCTAAATAGATTTAAAAGCGATCACAAAGGCAATTACGGTTATAATAATCCCAAACATAAAAAGGTTATACGCAATTCTAAGCAAATTATACTTTCGCTGCAGAACCAGTCCCAGATAATACAAGTCTTTGATCATGTTCGAATACAAATAATCACGGTCTTTCATCATTTCATTCATCGCCCAGTCGTATTCTTCCAAAGGCATTTTATAGAAATTTCCAAAAAACAGCAAATTGATTTTTTTGTTTTCGATATCTTCCCTTGTAAAAACTCCCGAAGTTACTTTAGGTCTTGTCGAGAGAATGGCAAAAATGATCGTAATTACACTCGACATCAGCATAATAAAAGTAGGCACAACCAGGTGCGCATTTTTCGGACTGTCTAATTTTGGAATAATAGTCGAAAGAGCAATCGAAATAATAATAGCATTTACAGACAGCAGAATATTCGCTTTACTATCGGCAATACCGCTTAAACGGGTATGATTTCCCAGAGTCACACGAAATAAAGTATCAACTCCCCGGTCCGGTTTTTCGATTTTCTCATTCTTCTTACTTTCTTTCTCCAGAGTTTCCGCTGCTTTCAGTTCCTGTTTGTTAATTTTTTTCTGAATCAACAGCAGGTTTTTCTCTTTAAGGGGCTGCCATTTTCTTAAAGCATAATCCGTATAAAAACGATGTTTGTTTAATAAAAAATTCAGATTTTCTTTGGTCCATTCCGCATTAGTAAAACTAACAATTCCGGTATTCTTAAGCTCTAAACGCAGTAATTCGCAGGTTGTCACATATTCTGTTCCCATCAAATGCGCATAGTCGGCATCTTTAATAATCTTTTCCAGAAGCGTTTTAGGCTGATATTCTTTGGCTGTAGCCAAAATCAGACTGGAAACAAGTCCGATGAATTTTTCTGACTTCCCTTTTTCTTTCAAAAAATCAGCTGCAATTTTTACACTCTTACCTTCGTGGTCTTCGTAACCGTGAATATATCCTGTATCATGAAACCAGGCTGCAACCAGAAGTGCCTCTTTATCATCATCTTCGACATCTTCTTTTTTACAAAGCTCTTTTACCGCTGTAACCACTGTGAAAGTATGGTTAAAATTATGGTAAGAATATAAATTAGAAAGTTTATCTTTGAGTAAATTACTGACGAAATCCTCGGATTGTTCTATTAAATTCATAAAGAAAATTTTTATACCACTAAATTATGAAATTGTTTTTGGATAATCATTTTATTGCTAAGATTAAAAACTTTTCAATAGCAATCATAACACTGCTTATCATGTATTCCTGTGCCACACATCAGGCGCAGTACGGAAAAAATGTGAGTGCCAACGAAACAGAAAACGCAACAGATACTATAAAAATTGCCCACACTTTTTATCTTGTCGGAGATGCCGGAAATGCTGATGAAGAGCAGGCACAGCAGACACTCGAATTACTGCACCAGAGGCTGAAAAAAGCAAATAAAAAGTCGACCCTTCTTTTTCTGGGAGATAACATCTACCCGAAAGGTTTTCCGGCTGATAAAAATGCGGAAGACAGATCGCTCGCAGAAACCAAACTCAAAAATCAGTTGAAACTTGCTAAAGGTTATAAGGGAAAAACCATTTTTATTCCCGGCAATCATGACTGGTACAGCGGAATTAAAGGACTGGAACGCCAGGCTGATTTTGTAACCAAACATTTAGACGACAAAAAAGCATTTCTGCCGAGGAAAACCTGTCCCATCGAAGATGTTAAAATTGATAGTATCACAACGTTAGTAACTATAGACAGCGAATGGTTCCTGGAAGACTGGGACGATCACCCGACTATTAATGATAACTGCGATATTAAAACAAGAGAAGCCTTTTTTGATGAACTGGAAAGTATTTTAAATAAAAACCAGGAGAAAACAGTGGTTCTGGCTATTCATCATCCGCTGCTGAGCAACGGAACTCATGGCGGACAATTTTCATTAGAGAAACAATTATTCCCGTTAGAGAAAAAAATCCCGCTTCCGGTAATTGGCTCTTTTATTAATTTATTGCGTAAAACCTCAGGAGTAAGTCCGCAGGACCTTCAAAACAAACAATATACAATTTACGCCAAACGAATTAAAACACTGCTTCAAAAACAAAAAAATGTAATTGTCGTTTCGGGTCATGATCATAACCTGCAGTACATAAGCAAAGAAAACATTCAGCAGATTATCAGCGGTGCCGGTTCAAAATCTGAAGCGGCAAGGGCAATAAACGAAAATGATTTTTCTTATGGCGGGAACGGGTATGCCACACTAACTTTATTTAAAAGCGGCGATGCCAAGGTTTCTTTTTACGGAAATGAAAACAACAAAGAGAAACTGCTTTTTGAGCGTGAAATCATAAAAGCCAAAGAAATTAACTGGGCTGCTGATATTCCGAATAACTTTCCTTCCAAAATCACCACTTCTATTTATTCACCAAAAATGACGGATAAAAGCTGGTTCCATCAATTTTTATTCGGACAGCATTATCGTAAATATTACAGTATGCCTATTGAAGCAAAAGTAGCAGCAGTAGATACTTTAAAAGGCGGTCTGAAACCAATTCGTGAAGGCGGCGGACATCAGTCTGTTTCCTTAAGAATGTCTGATCCAAAAGGTCGTGAATATGTAATGCGCGGTATGAAAAAAAGCGCTACTGTATTTTTACAGTCCGTCGCTTTTAAAGACCAGTATGTTGTTAATGATTTTGAAGATACGTATACCGAAAGTTTTTTATTTGATTTTTATACCACTTCGCATCCCTATGCGCCCTATGCCATTGGCGGTATGTCAGATAAAATTGGACTGCTTCATACCAATCCGATCCTGTATTATATTCCGAGACAAAATGGTTTAGGAGAATTTAATGCCGGGTTTGGAGATCAGTTATACATGGTTGAAGAAAGACCGGCGGACAATCATTTAGACGGCAAAAACTTTGGAAATCCGGACAATATAATCGGCACCGATGATCTGATGATGAATCTGCATAAAGATGAAAAATATGCCGTAGATGAAAAAGAATACATAAAAGCCCGTTTGTTTGATATTTTAATTGGTGACTGGGACCGCCACAGTGACCAGTGGCGCTGGGCTGAATTTAAAAAGGACGGAAAAGTGATTTACAAACCTATTCCGCGGGACCGTGATCAGGCCTTTGTAAAATATGACGGAGCTTTACTTTCTATTTTAATGAATATCCCGGCCTTACGCCACATGAGAACTTTTAAGGACAAAATTGGTAACGTAAAATGGCTGAGCCGTGAACCTTATCCTATGGATCTGGCTTTCCTGAAAACGGCTGACCAAAAAGACTGGGTAGAACAGGCCAAATATATTCAGGACAATTTATCGGACCAGGACATTGAAAATGCTTTTAAAAATATGCCGAAAGAAGTTCAGGACGAAACCGTTGATGAAATTATCCGCAAGCTGAAAAACAGAAAAAAAGAGCTTCAAAAAGCGGCCGTACGTTATTCCGATGTTTTAAGCAGAACGGTTATGATGGCCGGAACGGATAAAAAAGACAAATTTGTTCTGAATCATAATGCTGATAAAACCATCGAAATTCAGGTTTATAGAGTTAAAAAAGAAGGCGATGAATTACAATATACCAAAACAGTCAGCGATGCCCGCACCAAAAATTTATGGATTTACGGTTTAGATGATAATGATATTTTTGAAGTAAAAGGAACTTCTAAATCTAAAATTAAAATTCGTCTGATAGGCGGTCAGAACAATGATACGTATAACATCGAAAACGGACGAAAGGTTATTGTTTACGATTTCAAATCAAAAGAGAACACTTATAATTTAGATTCGAAAACCCAGAAACAGTTAACAGACGATTATGATGTTAACCTGTACAATTATGAAAAACCAAAGTACAATGTGGTTTCGGGTCTGCCTAATATTGGATTCAACCCTGATGATGGTGTAAAAGTGGGCGTTAACCTTAATTATACTGTAAATAATTTTAAACAAAATCCGTATACCCAAAGACATGTAGTAAATGCTTTCTATTACTTTGCCACAGGCGGTCTCGAATTTAACTATGCGGCACATTTCCCGGGTTTATTAGGAAAATGGGTTATTGATGTTGAATCGTTATACACTACGCCAAATTTTGCCATGAACTATTTTGGTTACGGAAATGAGGCTCAGTATGATGATGATCTGGGAATGGATTACAACCGTGTCCGAATCCGAAAATTTAATGCCTCCGGAGCCATCAGACATGTGGGACGTTACGGAAGTGAATTCAGTATTTCACCTATCTTCCAGAGAATGACGGTTGAAGAAACAGACAATCGTTTTATTGACCTTCCAAATATTGTAAATCCGGAAGTATTTAACAGTCAGAATTATGGAAGCCTGAAAGTAAAATACCTTTTCAAAAACTCTGATTTTGCTGCTAAACCTACATTAGGAATGTATTTTATGATTGCCGGAACCTGGACCGCCAATCTGGATGAAACGAAGAAAAATTTCCCAACTCTGGAAAGTATTTTAGGTTTTACACACCGAATTGACAAAGACGGAAAACTGGTTTTAGCGACTTATCTGAAAGGAAAAGCGATTTTGAACAATAATTATGAATTTTATCAGGGAGCTTCTTTGGGAGGTGATACGGATCTACGCGGATTTAGAAACGAACGCTTTTTAGGAAATTCGTATTTCTCTCAAAGTTCAGATTTACGTTTAAGCCTGGGCCGTATCAGAAAAACCATTGCTCCATTTACGTACGGAATCCTGGGCGGTTTTGATTACGGAAGGGTTTGGCTTGACGGTGAAAATTCTAAAAAATGGCATCAGGATTACGGCGGCGGACTCTGGTTAAATGCTATTAACGTGTTAACAGCCAGAATATCGTATTTTAAATCGCCTGACGAAATAGGAAGGGTAATTTTTGGAGCTGCCTACAGCTTTTAAAAGGCTAAGGTTCTAAGGTTTTTTCCAATTTTGACAAAAAGAAGTCGTAAACTCACTAAATAATTAGTGAGTTTACGACTTCTTTTTCCTTGTGTCTTGGAATCTTAGTGGCTTAGCAGCTTAAATTCATATACATTTCCTCCGGTTTTATTGGCTTTTTCATCGGCTATCAGTACCGTATTGTTGTCTTTAAAAACTACGGCTTCTTTTTGAGAGAAGTGATTCAGGTTTATTTCGGTTTGTGTTCCTTTATGGAAAGCATCTCCTTTAAAATCTTTAAACAAAACAAGTTTATCATGGCTCAGCAGTACTACTTTTTTTCCGTCAGGACTGATAGCAGCACTGGTTAAAACACAATGATTATAATTATCGCAGGTTTTAAACTCCCCTATTCTTACCGCTTTCTGTTTTCCTGCAGCATTTTTAATTTTATAAATAAAGGCCGTTCCGTCAAAACCTTTACTTCGGTTTTTGGTAAATAGATAAAAGTAACCTCCGTGTTCAAAAAAACCTTCTACATCATAAAACATTTCCTTTTTCTTTGGTGGAAACTCAGTCTGTTCCGGATAGGAAAAAGAAATTTTATATTCTGCAGAAGCTGACTCCCTGTTTAACTGATTTTTGGCTACTTTGTAAATACACAAATCCCTGCGTTCGTTATCGTTATTACCAAAATCCCCAATATAGATATTTCCTGCTTTATCTTTGGTAATATCTTCCCAGTCTATATTTGATGCATTCGAAATAGTAATAGTCTTTTCTAGTTTTCCTTTGGAATTAAGGGCATAAATGGCATTTTTATTTCCGCTGTCTTCAAGCGTATAAAGTGTTTTCGTTTCCGGAAAATACGTAATTCCCGAAACTTCCTTCAATTTTTTGGGAAGTGAATACAATGTTTTTAACTGCGTGCCGGACTGCTGCTGGCAGGCCAATAAAACAATAGAAACGGCTATTAGAAAAGGTTTTTTCATAAGATTATTTTTTTTTACCATATAAAGAAATTTAAGTTCTGCTTTATGAACTTATATTACTTATATGGTTTAACTTTTAAACTAATTCTGTATTTATCAAAAACAAGAAACACCAGAAAACTCATGCTTTAGCTTTATAAACTTATATTACTTATATGGTTTAACTTTTAAACTAAGTTAGTGTTTTTAAAATTACGGGTAATAAATTCAAATGCGGCATGCATGATATGTCCCATCGAACGGGCATTTTTAAACTTCATATCATTGGTATACCGGTACAATTCCATTTTTAACTGATTGAGATGTTCTTCTGTTGAAATAGTATCATGACACATAATGTTCAGCAGTTTTCTGATTCGGGTTTCGGCTGAATGTATCCGTTTGGCCAGAATCGCCCGTTCTTCATCTTTATACTGAATAATCGAACGTTCTTCGAGTTTTTCTTTAATGAGCTGAATCATAGGAAAATTTTCTTTGAAAAACTGCGGGCGGTATACCTTAAAATTCCCTTCATAACACTGCTGATCAAAATCGATCGGGCGTATTTTATAAACCACCTGATCGAAATCATGAATAGGCACAATGACATAATTATAAGCCCTCATATCCCCCAAAAGCCTAATCATGCAGCGTTCGTTAAATTTGACAAACTCTTTGGCAATCTGGGCTTTTTCCATTTCGGTACATTTATCCAGTAAAGTATCCATAAAAACATCGCCCGGAATCCCGATAATGTGTTCTTCAATCAGAGTATCATTATACACCAGAAAATTAATTTTGTCCGGTGACAGTATATCTTCTAATTCAAGGCCGTAAATTCGGGAAGCATCTGCTTTTTTAATATAAAAATGAACATAATTGTCATTTAGAATATTTCTTACTTTAATCCGGAAAGGTTTTGAATTACCAAAAGTACAGTAATCGATAGCATCCACATTAAGATACTGGATAATTTCACTGTTTCCGTCAGAATGCAGCAGTGAATATATTTTTTTGAGGTTCAGGTCGATTTCACTTCTTTCGAACTCACTGTAATATACCCTGATCCATAAAGTATCCGTATCATTTTTATCATACACATTGACCGAACCCGAAAAACGCAGTAAATCATCGTAAAATATCGAAACTTTCGAAATACGTTCAAATCGGTCCAGGTAACTTAGAAGCGGCTGTGTTAAAGGATACGACGGTTTTTTTAAAACCATTAAAGGTTCGCTCATTTTGAATATCTTTATTACAAATTTACAGGAATATAAGGATAAAAATAAATTTGACGTAACAATATACAGACTGCATCGTCTTACTAAAAAACTAAAACCTAAATAAATTTGGAAACCATACTTACTATTGAAAACCTAAGCAAAAGATACGGCCGTATTCAGGCACTCAAAAATGTATCTTTCAGCATACAAAAAGGCCATGTTTACGGAATACTGGGCCCAAACGGAAGCGGAAAATCAACCACACTGGGAATTGTTCTCAATGTAGTCAATAAAACATCCGGCGATTACAAATGGTTTGACGGTAACGTACAAACCCATGAGGCTCTAAAAAAAGTAGGTGCCATTATCGAACGCCCGAACTTTTACCCGTATATGACGGCCGAAGAAAACCTGAAATTAGTCTGTAAAATTAAAAGCATCGATTATTCTAAAATCCAGGAAAAACTGGAGCTTGTGGGATTATTAGAAAGGAAAAATTCCAAATTCAGTACCTTTTCATTGGGAATGAAACAGCGTCTAGCCATAGCATCAGCACTTTTAAACGATCCTGAAATATTAATTCTCGATGAACCCACAAACGGACTGGATCCGCAGGGAATTCACCAGATCAGGGATATTATCAAAGAAATTGCCTCACACGGAACCACCATTCTTCTGGCTTCTCATTTACTCGATGAAGTTGAAAAAGTTTGCAGCCATGTCGTCGTTTTACGAAAAGGAGAAGTTTTATATTCGGGTTCTGTAGACGGTATGTCGTCTAATGAAGGATACTTCGAAATTTCTTCTGATGATAATACCCTGCTAAAATCAGTATTAAGTGAACATCCGGCTGTTCGCGAATGTAAAGACGAAGAAGGAAAAGTTCTGGTATATCTGAAAACAGATTTAGCCGCCGCAGAACTAAACCGCTTTTTATTTTCCAGAAACATTGTTCTAAACCATTTATTAAAACGTAAAACCAGTCTGGAAGCCCAGTTTTTAGAATTAACCCGAAACGCCAATCCAAAAATCTAACGAAATCATGAACCGACTTATCTCTATAGAATTGCAGAAAATCTGGAAAAATAAAGCCAGCCGAATTCTGACCATTACCTATTTTGTATTGCTTTCCTTTATTGCCCTTATAGCGTCTATTAAATTTGATCTGGGTGTTTTTAAATTCCATCTGGCCGAAATAGGAATTTTTAATTTTCCGTTTATCTGGCATTTCAATACTTATATTGCGGCACTGCTTAAATTTTTTCTGGCAATTGTCATTGTTTCCATGATGGCCAATGAATACAGTTACGGGACTTTAAAACAAAATCTGATTGATGGTTTAAGTAAAAAAGAATTCGTTTTATCTAAATTTTTAACGGTTGTGCTTTTTGCTTTATGTTCTACTCTTTTCATTTTTGTAATGAGTCTTCTTCTGGGTTTAAGTTTTTCATCTTATACAGAACTGGATGTAATTGTTATGGATCTGGATTATTTGCTGGCCTTTTTTGTAAAACTTATGGGATTCTTTTCGTTCTGTTTGTTCCTTGGAATTTTAGTTAAACGTTCTGCTTTTGCCTTGGGTTTTTTACTGGTCTGGAGTATCCTGGAAGGTATCGCAAAAGCTTTTTTGGTATTCAAAGTTTTTCCTGACAGCAAAACTGGTGATACCATTATACAATTTTTTCCATTAGAAGCCATGTCTAATCTAATTATTGAGCCTTTTACCCGTTTATCAGTTATACGAAATATCGGAAATCAGATAGGGGTTCAGAATACTAAAGATTACGATGTACACTATTTGTCTATTTTCATTGTTTTGGTCTGGACATTTTTATTCATATACTTTTCTTACAAACTATTAAAAAATCGGGATTTATAGTATATTTGTTATACTATGAATCAGACAAAAGTTTTTTTAATCCTCCTCCTTTCAGGCTTTTCATTTTTTAAAATGGAGGCTCAGGTTATTAGTATCGACGATCAGAAAACACCACAGCAGCTCATAGAAGATATTTTAGTTAATAGTTCATGCGCTGCTGCTTCCAATTCAACCGGAACGGGAGACACTTTTAGACCAGGCAGGCAAAGCTTTGCCTATTTTAACCGAAACGGAAGTAATTTTCCTTTTGAAGAAGGTATTGTTCTCGCTTCTTCAACGGCTCAGAGCGCCATTGGGCCTTTTGTTAGTCAGCTTACCAGCAGTGACAGTCAAAACTGGCGGGGCGACAGCGATCTGGACCAGATCTTAGGCATTCGTTCTGTCAATGCAACAGTACTTGAATTTGATTTTACAGCTTCGGCCAATGCACTGAGTTTTGATTATATTTTTGCTTCCAATGAATACCAGTATGACTATCCCTGTCATTATTCAGACGGGTTTGCTTTTTTAATCAAAGAAGCCGGAACCGCTGATCCCTATAAAAATCTGGCGGTTTTACCCAATACCACGGCACCGGTCTCTTCTATTAACATTCGTCCTAAAATTGACCCGGGAACCAGACCCGGCGGTATTACTTATCCAGGATGCGACGCTTCCAACACGGTATATTTTAACGGAATAAATTCCAATACAAGTGCCGTAAACTATGCCGGACAAACGGTAGTAATGACTGCCCGCACAGATGTAACCGCAGGAAAAACCTATCATGTAAAACTGGTAATCGCAGACGATCAGAACACACACCTGGAATCGGCTATATTTTTGGATGCCGGAAGTTTTGCTTCCAAAATCCTTTTGGGTGAAGACCGTACGGCGGCCACAGACAATCCTGCCTGTTTTGGGGAAAAAATTGACCTTGACACAAATCTTGATCCTGCCGCTTATACTTTTAAATGGTTTAAAAAAGAAGATCCTTCGGTTATTCTGGGTACAAATTCTATTTATCAGGTTCTAAATTCCGGAAATTACAGGGTTGAAGCCACTCTTACAGGCACAACCTGTATATTATCGGGCGAAATAAAAATCGAATATGCTCCGGAGATCCTTTCTACTAACAGCACTTTGGTACAATGTGATGACAATACGGACGGGTTCACTATTTTTAACTTAAACAAAGCCAATAACATCGTAAAAAACAATAACACTTTTATTGTGAATGAAGGCTATTATGAAACAAGAGCCAATGCCCAAAATAAAACCAATAAGATTGCAGATCCTGAACATTATACCAATAAATCAGCAGATCAGATTGTATACAGCCGTCTGGAAAATGGATTTGGCTGTTATAAAATTGCCGAAGTAACATTGCAGATCGCAAACACCTCCATTACAAATCCGGCTCCTGTAAATACTTGTGATGAAGATGAAAATCAGGATGGTTTTTCCCAGTTCAACCTTGAAGAGGTAACGCTACAGTTACTTTCAGGACTTCCTGCCGGACTGATTGTTACTTATTACAATACTGCCACTGATGCTGTAACCGAAACTAATCAGCTCCCTAATCTTTTCAATAATACAACAGCGTACAGCCAAACTATTTACGGAAGAATCGTAAATGGTCCTGATTGTTATGACATTGTTCCTGTTGAACTGGTTGTACATACTTTTGACCCTCCTAATTTTGAAGACGAAACCACGTATTTATGCCTCAATGATGAAATTACTTTAACTGTTGCTGCCGGTTTCAGTGATTATCAATGGAGCAACGGAGATACGACTAACACTACATTAATTACAACTCCGGGCGATTATTCGGTAACAGTAAAAGATGCAAACGGATGTGACAAAACAAAAAACTTTAAAGTCCTTTTATCCGAACCTGCTGTAATAACAAATGCTCTTATTAAAGACTTTTCCGGAAATGACAATTCTGTTTTACTGCAGTATACCGGTTCCGGCAATTATGAATTTTCATTAGACGGCCGGACATTTCAGGACGAGCCTTTATTTACCAGAGTCGCCACCGGAATGTATAATGCAATAGCCAAGGATAAAAATGAGTGCGGTTTTTCGAATACGTTTTTGGTATATGTATTAGATTACCCCAGATTTTTCACTCCAAACGGAGACGGCCATACTGATTTATGGACCATTCAGGACACGAGCGGCCAGCTCCCTAATTATACCGTGAGTATTTTTGACCGCTATGGAAAACTCTTAAAACAAATGACTCAAAACAGCCCGGGCTGGAACGGAATTTTTAACGGCCAGCAGCTGCCTTCTGATGATTACTGGTTTACGTTGATTTTTGCAGACGGTAAAAATGTAAAAGGACACTTTAGTTTAAAAAGATAAAAAAAAGATATAAAGTATATCCTCAGCTACTATATCTTTTGATCTGTTTGTGTCTCATCCGAATTTCTTTTTTTACATTTAACCTACTCATTAAAACAATCAAACTTAATAATCATGGTAAAATTTTTCATTGCAGCCTTACTGTCTTTCAGCAGTTTAGGCTTTACGCAAAACTCGAATCTCACTATAAACGTTTCACATTTAAAAGACAACACGGGAGTATTAATAGCCGAAATATACAATTCTAAAGAAAACTATCTAAAAAAAGCTTACAAAACGGGTTCATCTGTTATAAAATCAAACACTGCTTCGGTTACTTTTACAGGACTTCCAACAGGAGAATACACGGTTTTAGTATATCATGATAAAAACAGTAATGGTAAACTGGACAAGTATTTCATAGGAATGCCTAAAGAAGCGGTAGCCTGCTCTAATAACGCAAAAGGATTTATGGGACCTCCTAAATATGAAGATGCCAAATTCTCTATTACTTCTCCTGATTCTAAAATAAGTATCAAAATGAACGATTCTCATTAAGAGTAAAAGTATAAACAACTTATTAAGCTGTATTCAGAATAATAATGCTTTCAAAACAAATACAGCAAAACCAGTCTTAATCAAAAAAAAGAATCCCAAACTCCAGTCCCGAGACTTCGGGGGAATTTGGGATTTTTTATATTGAAATTTAAAATGTATTAGATTTTAAATCTTTTTCTATCTGTTTCGCTTAAGTAGATTTTTCTTAAACGTAAAGATTTTGGAGTAACTTCAACGTATTCATCTTTTTGAATGTACTCTAAAGCTTCTTCTAATGAGAATTTGATAGCCGGAATAATTCTGGCTTTATCATCAGCTCCTGAAGAACGTACGTTAGAAAGTTTTTTCGTTTTAGTAACGTTAACCGTCATATCGTCGCTGCGAGTATTTTCTCCAATAACTTGTCCTTCGTAGATATCCTCGTTAGGATCAACGAAGAATTTACCACGATCCTGTAATTTATCGATAGAGTAAGGAATAGCTTTTCCGTTTTCCATAGAAATTAACGAACCATTGTTACGTCCAGGAATTTCTCCTTTGTATGGTTCGTATCCAATAAAACGGTGTGCCATGATAGCCTCACCAGCAGTAGCTGTAAGCAATTGATTTCTTAATCCGATAATTCCACGGGATGGAATGTTGAATTTAATGATCATACGCTCCCCTTTACCTTCCATAGAAAGCATTTCTCCTTTACGGATCGTTACGAATTCAACCGCTCTACCTGAAAGATTTTCTGGTAAATCAATCGTTAATTCTTCAATTGGCTCACATTTAACACCATCAACTTCTTTGATGATAACTTGCGGCTGACCAATTTGAAGCTCGTACCCTTCTCTTCTCATGGTTTCGATAAGAACAGATAAGTGCAATACACCACGACCAAAAACCATGAATTTATCAGCAGAATCTGTTTCTCCCACTTTCATCGCCAAGTTTTTCTCCAGCTCTTTTGTTAATCTTTCACGGATATGACGAGAAGTAACGAATTTACCTTCTTTACCAAAGAAAGGAGAATCGTTAATGGTAAACAACATAGACATTGTTGGCTCATCAATCGCAATAGTTTGTAAAGCTTCCGGATTTTCGAAGTCAGCAATAGTATCACCAATTTCGAAACCTTCAATACCTACAACAGCACAAATATCTCCTGCAACAACTTCTTCCACTTTTCTACGGCCTAAACCTTCAAAAGTGTGTAATTCTTTAATTCTGGATTTAATGATTTTACCATCTCTTTTTACTAAAGAAATTGGCATCCCTTCTTTCAAAGTACCTCTTTCAAGACGTCCGATAGCGATACGGCCTGTAAAAGAAGAGAAATCCAAAGATGTAATCAACATTTGAGGAGTTCCTTCAGAAACTTTAGGAGCCGGAACGTTAGCAATAACCATGTCTAATAAAGGCTCGATGTTTTCTGTTTGGTTTTTCCAGTCATCAGACATCCAGTTGTTTTTAGCAGAACCATAAACAGCCGGGAAATCTAACTGCTCTTCAGTAGCACCTAATTCAAACATTAAGTCAAAAACTTTTTCGTGAACTTCTTCAGGAGTACAGTTTTCTTTATCCACCTTATTAATAACTACACAAGGCTTAAGACCTAAGTCAATCGCTTTTTGTAATACGAAACGCGTTTGCGGCATTGGTCCTTCAAAAGCATCCACTAGTAAACATACACCATCGGCCATGTTCAATACACGTTCTACTTCACCTCCAAAATCGGCGTGGCCAGGAGTGTCGATAATATTGATTTTAGTTCCTTTGTACTGAACTGAAACGTTTTTTGAAGTAATAGTAATACCTCTCTCACGCTCTAAATCGTTATTATCAAGAATTAAATCACCTGTGTTTTCGTTTTCACGAAATAATTGACAGTGATACATAATTTTATCAACCAAAGTGGTCTTACCGTGATCGACGTGGGCAATAATTGCAATATTTCTAATAGATTCCATTTGTGATTTTTAATGGGTGCAAAAGTACACTTTATTTTGTAAAAAAAAATGTTTCTTCCATAGTTTGCGTATATACAATCAATTAGTTCATTATTCCAGCGTTAATTTAGCCTCCAAATTGGACTTTTCTTATTGTTTAGTTATAGTTAATTTAACTATATTTGATTGATGAAAAGTAAAACTCTCAAAATTACTCTCGTTTACGTTATCATATCGCTAATTATGGCTATAGTATGCTATAATTTACTCACCAGCCGCTTTTTTCAACCTCAGTACTCGTATTTATTCTTCCTCAAAGACGTATTATTCATCATCATAAGTGCCGTTATTTTCAGATATATCTTAACAACAAATGAAAGCAAAAATTCTTCTGTTTTTAAAAAATTAAAAAAGACAAACGAAGAAATAAAAGAGTCAAATGAAAAGTATGATATCGTTGCAAAAGCAACCAGCGACACTATCTGGGACTGGAAAATCCAGGAAGATAAAATAAACTGGAATAAGGGAATTGAGGGTGTTTTTGGTTATGACCCACAGGAAGTGGGCAAAACTTCAAAATGGTGGTTTGACAAAATCCATCCTGAAGACAGTATAAGAATGTCTATTAAACTCTACTCTTTTATAGAGCAAAAAACAGAAAAATGGCAGGATCAATACCGTTTTAGATGTGCTGATGGAACCTACAAATATGTTCTTGACCGCGGATTTTTATTAAAAGATGAAAAAGGAAGAGCCATCAGAATGATTGGAGCCATTCAGGACATCACTAAACAAAAAGAAGAAGAACAGCGATTAAAACTTCTGGAAACCGTGATTACACAGTCTAAAGATTCTATTTTAATTACCGAAGCCAATTCTGAAGACCGTAAAATACCCCGAATTGTATATGTAAACCCGGCATTTTCCCAAATGTCAGGATATCAGTCGAATGAAATAATCGGAAAGTCTACCAATATCTTTAAAGGTCCTAACTCCGATTCTGAAGAGTTGAAAAAACTGTTACGGGCTATCAAAAATGAAGAAGAATGTGTCATTGAAACCATTACGTATACCAAAACAAAAGAGGAATACTGGGTTCGCTTTGCCATGATTCCCATTTTTAATAACGAAGGTGTCATTACCCACTGGATTTCGATTCAAAGAGACATTACTGACGAAAAGAAACTGGAAACCGAAAAAGAACATTTAATCAGGGAACTGACGCAGAACAATAAAGATTTAAAACAATTCTCCTATATAACCTCACACAATCTTCGTGCTCCGTTATCCAATTTAATCGGACTTTTAAATCTTATTGAGGATATTCCAATTGAAAACGAAGAACTCGAAGAAATTCTGACCGGTTTTACTAAATCTACCCATTTACTAAACGAAACGATCAATGACCTTGTAAAGGTTATCATTATTAAGGACAACCCTTCGATGCAGAAAGAAGAGGTTTCACTGAAAGAAGTTTTTGAAAATGTTTTCAGCCAGCTGTCTTTTCAAATAGAACTGCACAAACCTATAATCAAACTAAAATTTGATAAAGTTCCGCTTTTAAACACAAACAAAGCTTATATTGAAAGTATTTTACTTAATTTACTGACTAATTCTATTAAATACAAATCAGAAGACAGAAAATTAAAAATATCAATTACAGCTGAACAAGTAGACAATCTGGCAGTGCTTACGTTTAAAGACAACGGTATTGGAATTGATCTGGAAAGGAATAAAGATAAAGTTTTCGGACTCTATCAACGATTTCACAATTACCCGGACAGCAAAGGACTAGGTTTGTATCTTGTAAAATCTCAGGTAGAGACCATGGGAGGAACTATCAGTATTGAAAGTGAAGTTAACAAAGGCACCACATTTACCATAACATTTAAAAATTAACCTATATGCTTGAGCAGATTTTATGCATTGACGACGATCCTATTACCTTAATGTTATGCAAGAAAGTAATTTCAAAATCTTCATTTGCCCATGAAATCATTACCGCTCAAAACGGCGAAGAGGCATTACAGCATTTCAATACTTTAAAATACACCAACAGCAAAAACAAGGACAACAAAAAGCCGGAACTTATTTTTCTTGACCTGAACATGCCGATTATGGGCGGATGGGAATTTTTAGATCATTTTACATCTGAAGATTACGCCGAATTTAACACTGCCAAAGTCATTGTATTGTCTTCAACAATTGATCCTGAAGATTTAGCTAAAGCCAAAAAATATCCTATAATAATTGATTTCCTGTCCAAACCAATCACACAGGCAATGCTGGAATATCTTAAAAAGAAAATAGGAATAATTTAGAAAAAATTAAATTCCAAATTTTAAATTCCACTGACACACAGCTGCAGGTGCTTAATCACCTGTATTTACTATTTTTTAAAATTTGGAGTTTGAATGGAGTTTGGGATTTGGAGTTTGGAATTTGGGATTTGGAATTTGGGATTTGGAATTTGGGATTTGGAATTTGGGATTTGGAATTTTAACCTATGAGTATAAACAAAAAAAAATCCTCTTAAAGAGGACTTTTATATATCTACAAATTGTACTTACTACAATTTAGCAACATGTTTAGTTAATTTAGACTTCAGGTTAGAAGCTTTATTATCATGAATGATGTTCTTTTTAGCTAATTTATCAATCATAGAGATTACAGTAGATAATTTAGCAGCAGCATCAGATTTATCAGTAGCTAATCTTAATGCTTTGATAGCATTACGAGTAGTTTTATGCTGATATCTGTTAAGAACTCTTCTCTTTTCGTTACTTCTGATTCTTTTTAATGCTGACTTATGATTTGCCATTTTCTTTTAATTTTAGATGTAATAATTATTATAAATACTAGTTAAAAAAGAAAAACCTCCCACAATTGCAAAACAATCACTTTGGTTTTAACTAATAAAATAAAAACCGAGACACCAATTTTTATTTTACAAAACTTATTTACAACTAATTTTGTAGTCCGTAGGGGAATCGAACCCCTGTTACCAGGATGAAAACCTGGCGTCCTAACCCCTAGACGAACGGACCTGATTCTCCTAAGTTGGAAACTTTCAATATGTAATATAACTTGTAGTCCGTGGGGGAATCGAACCCCCCTTACCAGGATGAAAACCTGGCGTCCTAACCGATAGACGAACGGACCGTGCTTCTCTAATGCGGATGCAAAGATACATCTATTTTTTAGCTGCACAATAGCAGATGCTATTTTTTTTATCTTTTTTTAATAAGCCTTAGCAAAAAGCACTCTTTTAGAAGATGGATTCCCAGTAAACACACAGGTTCCCGCCTCTTCAACAGCATCTAAAGGTATGCAGCGAATCGTTGCTTTTGTCAAATCTTTTATCTTTTCTTCGGTTTCAGCAGTTCCGTCCCAATGAGCAGAAATAAATCCTCCTTTACCTTCTAAAACTTCCTTAAACTCCTCAAAGTTATTCACTTCTGTAATATGCGTATTACGATAAGTCAAAGCTCTGTCAAATAAATCCTTTTGAATCTGCTCCAAAAGATCATTGATATGATTAACAATATTTTCGCTTGCAACAACTTCTTTTGTCAAATTATCACGTCTGGCCACCTCAAAAGTTCCGTTTTCTAAATCCTTTGGACCAACTGCAATTCGAACAGGAACTCCTTTTAATTCCCATTCTGCAAATTTAAATCCTGGTTTCTGAGTAGTCCTGTCGTCATACTTCACCGAAATTTTCAGTTTTCGCAGTTTCGCAGTCAGTTCATTAACCGCAGCCGTAATCTCAGCTAATTGTTCTTCTGTTTTATGAATAGGAACGACAACCACCTGAATTGGCGCTAAATTTGGAGGCAGCACCAGCCCCTGATCATCAGAATGCGTCATAATTAAAGCACCCATCAAACGTGTAGACACGCCCCATGAAGTCCCCCAAACATGCTCCTGTTTTCCTTCTGCATTAGCAAACTTCACATCAAATGCTTTAGCAAAGTTCTGACCTAAAAAGTGAGATGTTCCGGCCTGTAACGCTTTTCCATCCTGCATTAACGCTTCAATACAATACGTTTCATCCGCACCCGCAAAACGCTCGCTTTCTGTTTTAAAACCTTTTACAACCGGAATCGCCATGAAATTTTCAGCAAAATCAGCATAGACATTCATCATTTTTTCAGACTCTTCCAAAGCTTCTGCTTTTGTAGCGTGAGCCGTATGTCCTTCCTGCCATAAAAACTCAGCAGTTCTCAAAAACAAGCGCGTACGCATTTCCCAGCGAACCACATTGGCCCATTGATTAATCAACAAAGGTAAATCCCTGTAAGACTGAACCCATCCTTTATAGGTAGACCAGATAATTGCCTCACTTGTTGGACGCACGATAAGTTCTTCTTCTAATTTCGCATTAGGATCCACCATTAGTTTTCCCGGTCTTTCCTCATCGTTTTTTAATCTGTAATGTGTTACAACAGCGCATTCTTTTGCAAATCCTTCTGCATTTTTCTCTTCAGCCTCAAACATGCTCTTAGGAACAAACAAAGGGAAATAGGCATTTTGATGCCCGGTTTCCTTAAACATTCTGTCTAATTCTGCCTGCATTTTTTCCCAAATAGCATAGCCGTATGGTTTGATCACCATACACCCTCTAACTCCTGAATTTTCAGCTAAATCTGCTTTAACAACCAGCTCATTATACCACTTGGAATAGTCTTCTGATCGTGTAGTAAGGTTCTTACTCATATTATATAGTTTGGCACAAATTTTGTTTTAAATAATTTTAACTAAATAGTTTGACAAAACTAACTATTTTTGTAATGTGCAACAATAAAAAACACCACAGATATGAAAACTTATACTACTCTCCGCCAAAACTCAAGTCGTTTTTACTTAATTGGATTACTGAGTTTTCTGCTAGCATCATGTGGTTCTTACCAAAACACCTCTTATTACGACAGTGATGGTGTTTACGGTAATTCTACCAACAGATATGCTCAAACAAACACCACCAGCGCAAATAATCAATATAAAGACTATTTCAGATCATTACAAGATGAAGATCAGCCAACTGAAATTTTCACCGATGTAGATAATTATGGTAATTATTCTGAAAGCGACAGCACACAGACTGCTTCAGCTGCCTATCCTGCGTGGGGAAGCAGCAATTCTGACGTCTCAGTAAACGTTTATACAAACCCAACATGGTCATTAGGCTTTGGATGGGGATATCCTTACTACGGATACGGATGGGGATATGGCGGATACTGGGGAGGTTATTGGGGAGCCGGATGGGGATATCCTGGTTACGCCTGGGGTTATCCGGGATACTGGGGACCTGGATGGGGATATCCGGGATACTGGGGATCCGGTTATTACGGAAACTATTCTTACAGCTACGGCAGAAGAGGTTCTGCTGCTTATTACGGAGGAAGAAATTATGCTTACAACAGAAATTACTCCTACAATAACAGAAACTACATGTCAAACCGAAGCTATTCTTCCAACAGAAACAGCTACACGACAAACAGAAATTACACCAACAGATCAAATGGCTATTCTGACTACAGAAGAAGTTCTTCAATAAATGGCAGAACTTACAATAGTACAAGTCCTACTTTCACCAACAGAAGAAGTTATTCACAGGGTCAAAACAGTACTTATGACTACTCCAGAAGATCATCATCTGGTACCACCACAAACAGAAGCTACAACAACAGCAGCAATAGTGCTCCGTCGAGAACCTACTCTCCAAGCCCTTCTCGTTCTATGAACAGCGGCGGAGGAAGCATGAGATCCTCTGGCGGCGGCGGAGGTGGTGGAAGATCTTACGGCGGCGGTGGCGGAAGAAGGTAACATTTTCCTTCTTTTGTTAATCTAATATTACATTAAATACTTACCAAATGAAAAAAATATATTTCCTATTTATCACAGGACTAACTATCAGCATGTCTTATTCTCAGGATATTTCTGACGCTGTACGTTATGCACAGGACAACATTACCGGAACAGCCCGTTTCAGAGCGATGGGTGGTGCTTTTGGAGCAGTAGGAGGAGATTTATCAGCCATCACAGTCAATCCCGCCGGATCTGCCGTCTTCAACAACAATCAGGTCGGCATTACGTTGAGCAATCAGGATATCTCTAATCAGTCACAATATTTAAACGGCGGCAGCACCAGCAAAAACGACAACTCTTTTATTCTGAACCAGGCAGGAGGTATTTTTGTTTTTAAAGACCGCAATCCTAATAACGGATGGAACAAAATTGCTATTGGAGCAAGTTACGAAAACACTAATAACTTTAACAGCAATACTTTTTCTACAGGAAGAAATCCAAACAACTCTATAGGCAATTATTTTCTGGCTTATGCAGACGGAGTTCCGCTGGGCGACATCGCACAGATTCCGTATCGCGATCAGTTCTATTATGAGCAGCAGGCAGCTTTTGGTTATTTCGGAAAAGTTATATTACCTGTAAATCCTAATGACAGCGAAAACACGCAATACATTACAAATGTCCCTTCAGGAGCAGGTTATTATCAGGAAAACGAAGTTTACGCCAGAGGATACAACAGCAAAATAAGCTTCAATATAGCTACCTCATACAAAGATCGTATTTATCTGGGAGCTAACTTAAATGTGCATGTTACAGACTACCGAAGATCAAGCAGTTTTTACGAATTCAACAATGCTCCACTTACCGGAGAAGAAACTATTTCTGATATAAGATTCAACAACGAATTGTATACCTATGGGAACGGCTTCTCTTTTCAATTAGGAGCAATTGCCAAAGTAACCGAAGCTTTCAGACTTGGATTAGCTTACGAATCCAATACATGGTACGAACTTTACGACGAACTTTCACAAAGTTTATACACCACAACAGAAGCCACAGGAGGAGTACTTAATCATTACGACAACAATCCTAACATCATCAATGCATATGATCGTTATACCTTACAAACTCCGGGAAAATTCACCTTTAGTGCCGCTTATGTTTTTGGAAAATCGGGTTTACTAAGTATCGATTATGCTATAAAAGATTACGGGAATACAAAATTTAAACCAACCAGCGACCCTGATTTCAGAGAAACCAACAGCACCATAAGCAATCAGTTGACCAGTAATGGTGAATTACGGGTTGGAGCAGAATACAAAATAAAAAGACTGAGCTTAAGAGGCGGTTACCGATTTGAAGGCAGCCCTTATAAAAACGGAACTACAATTGGAGACTTAACCAGTTATTCAGGAGGTCTTGGGTACAGTTTTGGCTCTACTAAATTAGACTTAGCTTATTCTTATCTGGAAAGAAAATCAAATCAGCCTTTCTTCAACAGAGGTTTTACAGACGGAGCCAATATAAATTCAAGTCTAAATAATGTTTCATTGACCGTATTATTCGAATTGTAATTAAATCTAAATAGATGAATGAAAATTTCCGTCAGGTGTTATCTGGCGGATTTTTTTTAGCCCTGATGGAAGCGGTATCCTTTTTCCCGCTTCTTTAGCGGGAAAAAGATACAAGCGCACAGCAGGATCAGCTTCATAAAAAACATCTAAAAGAACCCGAAACTAATGGTGTTTGAATAAAAAAGTGTAATTTTGCACTCCAATTTATAAAAGTATGAGAACCAAGTCTTTAAAAAAGAACAAAATTAATGTAATCACTCTTGGGTGTTCAAAAAATGTATATGACAGTGAAGTGCTTATGGGACAGCTTCGTGCAAACGGTAAAGAAGTTACCCATGAAGCCAAAGCAAAAGACGAAGGAAACATTATTGTAATAAACACTTGTGGCTTTATTGATAATGCCAAAGCAGAATCAGTAAACATGATATTGGAATATGCTGATAAAAAAGATAAAGGTTTAGTTGATAAAGTTTTTGTTACCGGATGTTTGTCTGAACGTTACAGACCGGATTTAGAAAAAGAAATTCCGAATGTAGACCAGTATTTTGGAACCACTGAATTACCACAACTCTTAAAAGCTTTAGGAGCCGATTATAAACACGAATTATTAGGAGAAAGATTAACGACAACTCCTAAAAATTACGCTTATTTAAAAATTGCAGAGGGCTGCGACAGACCGTGCAGTTTTTGCGCCATTCCGTTAATGAGAGGTTCTCACGTTTCACAGCCAATTGAAAAATTGGTTAAAGAAGCAGAAGGTCTTGCCAAAAACGGTGTTAAAGAACTAATCCTGATCGCTCAGGACTTAACCTATTACGGATTAGACCTGTACAAAAAAAGGAATCTTGGAGAATTGCTGGAAGCTTTAGTAAAAGTAGAAGGTATTGAATGGATCCGCCTGCATTATGCATTCCCTACAGGTTTCCCGATGGACGTACTGGAAATCATGAAACGCGAACCTAAAATCTGTAATTATATCGACATTCCGTTACAGCACATTTCAGATTCGATCTTAAAATCGATGCGCCGCGGTACAACTCAGGCTAAAACAACACAGCTTTTGAAAGATTTCCGTGCAGCAGTTCCGGGAATGGCTATCAGAACCACTTTAATTGTTGGATATCCGGGAGAAACTCAGGAAGATTTTGAAATTTTAAAAGATTTTGTTCAGGAAATGAAATTCGACCGAATGGGATGTTTTGCTTATTCGCACGAAGAAAACACTCATGCTTATTTACTGGAAGACGATGTACCGGATGATGTAAAACAAGCCAGAGCTAATGAAATCATGGAATTACAATCTCAAATCTCCTGGGATCTGAATCAGGAAAAAGTTGGGAAAGTATTTAAATGTATTATTGACCGAAAAGAAGGTGCACATTTTGTAGGCAGAACGGAGTTTGACAGCCCGGATGTTGACAACGAAGTATTAATTGACGCTTCTAAACATTATGTAAAAACCGGTGAATTTGTTAATATCAAGATAATTGAAGCAACAGAATTTGATTTATACGGAGAACCTGCTTAAATTTACCGTAATCAATTGTTAACTAAGACAAAAATACTTTTATGAAACCAACTCAAAACTTAATTATTCTGGTTTTTATACTGTTCTGTTTCAACACGGTTTCAGCACAATACGGAAACGGATACTACAACAATGGTTATGGAAACGGATACGGCCGAGGCAGCGGAATGGGTATGGACAGAAGCATGATGCAGGGACCTCAAAGTACTCCAAGCAAACCTAAAGAAATACCTGTAGAAGAAACAGCTGCTAAAATCGTAGAACAGATGAAACCGGTGGTTGGTCTTGATGAACTTCAAACCATTGCCATAACTAATGTTTTTGCTGACAGCTTAAGAGAGCAGGGAATACTTCTAAAAAACGAAAGCAGCAGTCAGGATCAAAAAATCGAGCAGATCAAAGCTTTAAGAGAGAGTACCAATAAAAAAGTGACAGCCTTTCTGAATCCGAATCAGGTTGAAAAATACACCAGTTTCATGGATAATTTTAAAGAAATCAAAAAAACGAAGTCAAAAAAGAAAAAAGATAAGGACAAGGACAATAAAGAGGAAGAAAAACCAGTTGAAAATATTCAGGAATAAGTATTCCTGATTTTATTGTAAAATACAACTCATCATGGTAAAAAAACATTTTTGTTATTTGGTTTTAGCAATTATTATTACTTCTTGCTCTACAAATCCTTATAAAACTACTGAAAAGGCATACGACCAGCAGCTAAAGACTTTAGAAAATCAAATCACAAGTAAAGAAGCGCAGGCGATTCCGGCAATAAGCCCTGTAATTATTGATACTACTTACGCCTCGCAACTGGGTATCGTAAAAGATACTTTATCAAAAACGGGGTCTACTTCTTTATTAAACGGAATCAGTACGGAATGGATTGGAACTGTCAATTTTAACTTAAGAAAGCCAAGCTTTGTCATTATCCACCATACCGCCCAGGACTCGCTGCAGCAGACTATAAATACTTTTACCAAAACCAGAACACAGGTTAGCTCTCACTATATTATTTCGGAGAATGGGAAAGTGGTTCAGATGTTAAATGATTACTTACGCGCCTGGCATGCTGGAAATTCAACCTGGGGAAAAAACACAGACCTGAATTCTTCTTCAATAGGAATTGAACTGGACAACAATGGTTTCAAACCTTTTACAGAAGCACAAATCAGCAGTTTAGTGGCCTTGTTGACCAAACTGAAAAAAGATTACAATATCCCGACCCAAAACTTTTTAGGCCATGCCGATATAGCACCGGGAAGAAAACAGGACCCAAGCGCTTTGTTTCCTTGGAAAACCTTAGCTGAAAAAGGTTTTGGAATCTGGCCGGATGCTGTTCTCGAAGAAGCTCCTTTTGATTTCAAAATCGAACCGGCTTTACGAATTATTGGCTATAACACCAAAAACCTTTCAGCAGCGATTCAGGCTTTTAAATTACATTATATTCAGACTGATGCAACCTCAACTTTAGATCGAAAAACAATCGATACTATTTATTCGATTTATAAAAAACAGACACAATAAACAAAAGTCTGAAAACCATAACATCAAACGCATTTCTTAATTCCTGAAATGCGTTTTTTTATTCTTCAAATTTCTCTCGAATTTCACTTTTTAAGACTGACCTGCCTTCAACATTTTCATTCATTGTAAATAACATACCTGTAGTGTTATTTTAGATCAATACATAAAAATCTTTAGCTATTCATGACTCTGCTATAGATCTGTTTTCATCTTTATGTCATGTAAGAAGTTGTCCTTTTTTTAAAACTATACCCTTCATGATCAATACTTCCTTTTTACTTTTATTCTCTTATAAAAAGAACTCCTGTACAAAAACCTCAAACCCTCAAATTCTTTTAAATTAAAAAAGCTGCCAAAACATTAGTATGTTTCGACAGCTCCAAAAAAAAAAAAAAAATATCAATCTTTATCTCTAGAATGAGTATGTTGTAGCAATTAATCCGAAGAAAGATCCTCCTGTCGGAGCAGCATCTTTGTCCAAAAAGATATCTTCAGAAGCAGCGTCATATCTTAACTCGGGAATTATAGTCAGTTTCCCTACTTTATAGTTTAAAGAAATAGTATTGGCAAATACACTAGATCCTGTTAATGATCCTAAACTTAGCGGAGCAGCATCTTTAGCATCGAAGTACTCCATTCTGTAAGCTAAAAGCAATGACGGATTGAATGAATAGTTAGCATACCCTACTACCGAGAACCATTCTCCGTCTAAAGTACTATCAAAATCATTTTTAGTTTTAGCATAAGTTGCATTTAATCCAAGTCCGAAACTATCTGTAATAGTTTTAGAAGCAGTCAGGTCAAACTGTGTTTTATTATCTTCAGATGCAGGGTTGCTGCTTCCGGAAGTAAAATTAAGATAAGCACTTCCTGTTTCTCCAATATAGCCCACTTGTCCGATATAGGTTTTTTGAGTAGAACCTGCATCCATCGCCGATTTAAAATCAGTTGGATTTGTTATACCCAGCATAGCAGTGAATTTTCCTGAAGTATACTGCGCTTTAACCCCGGTATTAAAGAACGGACCGTAAGAAAAAGCATAAGACATACTGTAGTTTTTGTTATCGACTGCATCCAGCACCTCATATCCGATGTGTGTACCAAAACTACCCGCAACAACTTTAAATTCGTCTGTAATCTGGTAGGTGAAAAATAATTGTTTAATTAAAAATTTAGCGTTTATATCTTTATCTGTTGTCTCATTATATGAAAACTCTCCTGCTCTTTTCCCGAAACCTAAGTCTACAAAAACAGAACCTTTTCCAAAAGTATGAGCTGCTTCAATCGAAGCCATCCCTAATTCAAATGAATCCTGCGAGTTGGTAAAGCTCGTTAATCCGTTCATTTGTTTAGAAAAATCATATTTGTAATAGGCATCTGCAGACCCTCCCCATGTGGTTGCTGGCGGAGTTGCTGTTTCATCCTCCTGCGCAAAAGCAAAAGAACTCGTTAACGTGGCAGCTAAAACGTAAAAAACTTTTTTCATGTGTTAATTGGTTTTTAGTTATTAATTGATTTTGGTTAGTTAATCGTTTATATATCTAGTTTAATAGTATAAGTCATTTTTAAAACCCTGAATCTCCTGCTAAAACCCCTTCATTTTCATTAGCGAATTTATTAACTTTTGTATGAGTAGAATAATCAGAAAGTACTTTTTTGACGTTTTGAACGAAGAATTACGGATTACAAAAATTAAACTCTCAATAATCGTTATTTGATATTTATAGCGTTTTGTTTTTGAAAATTTAACAACAAAATTTTAAGAGTTTTTCTCCAAAACAAAGGGCTAAAACAATTTTAACATACAAAATAAAGACAAAAACTTTCAAAAAGAATCATTAAAAAACAAACACCCCTATAAAAAACAGGGGTGTTTCCAAAAATAAAAATTTAAATAAAAAAATACTGCTTCAAAATAAAGAAAGAAAAACCAAACCATACTCAATAAAAATTCCTACAAAAACAAGACAGCTGAAATTACTTAGTAAATCCCTGACCTATCTGCTTATTGAAACTGTTTAAACAAAAAAAGCCTGTCCGGAACAGGAACAGGCTTTTGCTTTCAGGAGGACTTTTTTATTCCTGATTATTATATTTTCTTAAAAACTCACGAACCTTAATCCCTGACTCTTTTAAATCTTCGTCTTTCCATTTCCCTTCTGATTTTGCTGATTTCTTTAAAATGGAGCAGGTTTCGTCTTTATCTGAGACAGACCAGGTGATCCAGCTTAGTTTTTTAGCTTCCATCCAGTCAATATATTCCTGCCATGCTTTTATATTTAAAGGACCATCACCGGAAGCTTCCATTCCGGCAGATTCTGATATAAATACGGGCAGTCCTTTCTTTATGGCGTTATCAGTTCTGTCACGTAATTCTTTACCATGTGTTGCTGCATAAAAATGCATGGTATACATTATATTACGGTATCCCGAAACAGGATCCTCAGCCGCAAGGTCCACATCCTGGTCCCAATGCGGACTTCCCACTAAAATAATATTATTCGGATCATTTTCCCTGATAGCAGCAATCACTTCTTCGGCATAGTTTTTTACCTCCCACCAGGTTTCGTAATCCGGCTCATTAAATATTTCATAAATGATATTAGGGTATTTTCCATACTTTTTTGACATCTCTGCAAAAAAAGCTTTGGCTTCTTTTAAATTCACATTATGACTGTGCCAATCGATAATTACATATATATCTGACTTAATTGCTCCATTTATAACAGCTTCAATCTTTTCTTTTGAAAATTGCGGATCATTATTATAGGAGTAGTCCCCCAGTTCTATTCCCATCGCAGCCCGCACTACATTGCAGTTAAAATCCTTTTTAAGCCAGCTGACTGCTTTTTCGTTATAAAACCTCGGCCACATGCTGTGCCATCCAAAACTTAATCCCCGCAAAACTATGGGTTCATTGTTCTGATCGACCAGCTGCGTTCCCAAAAGCCCCAGCTGACCGTGTTTTTTAACAAACTGTGCTTTCAGAAAACTGCACATTAGTATCAATACAATTGTAATTAACCTTTTAAACTTCATCATACTATTTAATTTTAAAGAGACAATTTCAATGTTATGCAATCATGAGAAGCCAATTGAGCCGTGAAATTCTTTTTAGTAGTTCCGGCCTCCTTATTGGTCCAAAGGTTTTTAATTTTGAACGTAGTTTTATCAAAATCAGCTTCATAGCCGAAATCTACGTCTTTTATTGGATTCTTTTTCCAGTCAAAATTGATTTTTTTAACAACATCACTTCTATTTAGGAAAGTAACCGCCCAATTCCCGTCAGACAGGGGTTTCACCCAAACTTCCAGACCTTCTTCTGCAGAATGCTTAAATCCCTGAACCCCCAGTTTATCCTGATTTACAGCAATCAACTCTTTATTGGTTAAAATCGCTAAAGTCTCTTTAGACATTTTTCTGAAATCATTTCCGGCAATAAGCGGAGACGACAACATACACCACATCGCAAAATGCGATTTATCTTCAGTATCATTCATTTCGTTCCCTACTTCCATCATATCAAAATCATTCCAGTGATCGGGGCCTGAATATTTACGAATGTCTTTGCGCATTTCGGCAATTTTCATAAAACCCCAGGAAGACCAGTTTTCGGGATGTTTGAATTCACAGTCAAAGCAAGGATAAATATCTCCGGAAATCCTCCAAAGATTTCCAACCGGTTTCCCCCACTCCCAGGGCTGGTTGTCTCCCCATTCGCAAAGACTGAAAACGATTGGCCTTCCGGCTGTTTTAAGTGCGTTACTCATTGTAGTATAGGCTTCGGGTGCGGTAATGCCTTTTGTATTACACCAGTCATATTTTAAAAAATCAATTCCTAATCTGGCATAAAAGCGGGCATCCTGGTATTCATATCCTCTTGTTCCCGGATAACCGGCACAAGTCTGCGTTCCGGCACAATTGTACAAACCAAACTTCAATCCCTTACTGTGTACATAATCGATAACCGTTTTCATTCCATTAGGAAATTTAACCGGATCCGGAACCAGATCACCATTAACATCCCGTTCTTTTGTCATCCAGCCGTCGTCTAATACTATATAGGTATAACCTGCAGCGGCCATTCCGGACGAAACCATAATATCGGCAGTTTCTTTTACGAGCTTTTCATCAATATTAGTTGCAAAGGTATTCCATGAATTCCATCCCATAGGCGGTGTCATGGCAAGTCCTTCAAATTTTCCGGCTGTTTGTGTATGCGTGTTCCCCTGACCAAAGCCTAAAACTGAAACACTCAGCAGTATTCCTAAAACTATTTTCTTCATTTTATTCTAATTAAAAACATACTATAAAAAAGATATTCCCTAATTTTTCAATCAGGGAATATCTCAAACTAACTCAAAAAAGCAATTCTTTTATTTTAATACAAATCCAATATCATCAAATAATACCGTATTACCGCCATCATTATTTGATTCCTGGAAAGTAAGCATTGTTAAACTCGTTGGATTTCCTAATTCACTAAAAGGAATTTCCAGGTACACCCAGGATGTCGTAACCGGCAACACATAGTTTACACCACCGTTTACACTGAAATTAACACGTCCGGTTTTGGAACCTTTAATAGCAATACGTAATGCTTTGTACGGAGTTAAATCAACATTGAAACCCCAGTTTCCTCCATCCCATTGTCCAAATTCCCATTTCCAAGCTTTTTCACCCTGATATTTATCTACGGTATAATCAAAATCTACTCCTTTTCCGGCCCATGGACCTCCCCACTGCACACCATACAATACATCATCATACAATGCTGTTCCGATTGCTTCTTTTGATACGGCAGATCCCGATATATTAGCTACAGAAAGGTATCTATGATTAGCATTTGCCGGTATTTTCACTACTATCTGCTCTAAAGTAGAAGACAATACCGTAACAGGAACTGCAGGCTGTGTTGATGTTTCGGCGAGCGTAACGACAGGATCCAGGAAATATTTACCTTTAATAGTTACCTGATCTCCTTCGGAACAATTTATAAAATTGAAACCGCTGAAGGTAGGTACCGGAGGCGCAACTGTTATATCGTAAACAACGGTTCCTCTCTCTGTAACCACTTTTAACTGATTAGAAGCATTGGCATAAGGCGTATCCTCATCAACCAGTATAATAATATCTGTATCAGTTACAAATGTTGGTCTGAAATACGTTTCAAAATCATTAAAATAAACTTTTTTCGTAGTAAGCAGTCCTTTTCCGTGAATTACATAATAATTTTTCGGATCTACCAGCGTAACCGGGGTTAAAGGCTTAAGACTTCCGTCTTCATTATATCCTGACGGCATAACAGATTCTATTACAGGAGCACCGGTATAAACATCTCCTCCATTGTCATCACTTGAACAAGAAGTAAAAAGCGTCAGAGCTAACATCCATGCCATGCATGCTGCTAACGAAACAATTTTTATATTTTTCATCTTTTTATTTTTAAAAATTATTTAAAAGTATACGGTGCTACTTCTGTTAATTTTGGATTTTTGATTAAATCATCTGCAGGATAAGGCAGTAAAAGGTTCGAAGCCGAAATCGTAATGTACTTTGGCGTATTTTTATCTCCTCTGTTCTGAGCTTCTAAAATAGCTTTGGCTTTATCAAACGGCAGACGGCCTAAATCAAAATAATAATCTCCTTCGCAGGCTAATTCAGCACGTCTTTCTTTAAAGATATCATCAAACGAAATAGAGGCTTTTATTGGCAGCCCAGCTCTTTTGCGAACAGCATTAAATGATTTTAAAGCAGCCGGATCAGAAGTACTTCCGGTTTGCGATCCTAATATAGCTTCGGCATGAATTAAAAGCAATTCGGCATAACGCATCATATAACTGTTCATACTGCTTTCTCCGTTAAATGGCGCATTAAAAGGTCCTGTAATAGGAAGATTTTCTTTTCCAATTACATATTTTTTCAGGCCAGCACCTGAATTTTGAGCTTCATTTTCTTCTTCAAATGTATATCCCAAAAGTTTTGGAGAATCTACCGCCAGTGTTTGTGCATAGGTCAGGTTTGGATAATAATCTCCCGGAAGCATGAAAGTTTCGGATCTTCTTTTATCTCCAGGCTCATACACATTATGAATTAAATCCTGAGACGGAGCAATCTGTCCGGAATAAGACGTTTCTACCAGTCTGTTTTCAGGAGCAAATAAAGTATTGGAAAAGTTTCCTTCAAAATAAGTTCCGGCACCTGTCCATTGCCATGAAAAGATAGATTCTTCATTATTATTATTTTTCTGAAGCCATAAATCGGCAAAAGATTTCGTTGGTAATTCTTCTCCTCCCAGTAATTTAAACTCACCACTGTTAATTACTTCCTGAGCCATTGCTCTGGCCAGATCATATTTTTTCTGATACAAGTATACTTTTGCCAAAAGTGCTTTCGCAGAACCGCTTGACACGTGTGCATTAGCAGCATAATCAGAACCTCTGTTTTTAGATCTTAAATTGCCAATCGCAAATTTCAAGTCATTCTCTATAAAAGTGTATACATCTGAAACCGGATTACTTGGAATCACAAAGTTTTTAGAGTAATCGGCATTGTTTTCGATAATTGGCACATTTCCCCATAATCTTACCAGAAAGAAATAAGAGAACGCTCTGATAAAATGCATTTCTCCCAAAGCATTATTCAAGGCTTCTTTACTTACTTCAGGCCCAACACTCTGCGGCAGTAAATTGATATAAGAATTACAATTGGCAACTGCCCCAAAGCAGGATCTCCATGAATCTCCGATAAAAGACTGCGAATTCGTAAAACTTAAGTCTGTGAATTTTCCGAACTCATTATAAGGCCCTGCGTACATATTACCAGAAATAACATCGGTAATACCATAAAAACCTTCTTTGTTCATATTAAACCATACGATTCCATAAAGTCCGTTACTGGCATTATCCAGTTTCACATCTGAATCGTAATAGTTACCAATCGTTGGAACTCCCTCTGCAGGCACATCTAAAAATTCCTGAGAGCAGGAAGAAGACATTAACATCAGCAGTGTTAAAGCAACAGCACCACTTCTCTTTATTATATTTTTCATATTAATTTCGTATTAAAATTCAACATTAAACCCAAAAGTTATTTGTCTTGGTACCGGATAACGTCCGTTATCAACCCCTGACAATAATGCATCCTGATTATAAGCTCCCACCTCAGGATCATATCCTTTATACTTTGTAAAAGTGTATAAGTTTTGTCCGGAAGCATAAATTCTTAATCTTGACAATCTCATTTTTGAAATGATATCAGAAGGCAGAGAGTATCCTAAAGTTACGTTCTGAATTCTTAAGTAGGAACCGTCCTCTATTATACGTGACGAAACCGCATTGTTAATATCATTATAAGCAGAAGGTCTTGGTAATGATGCATCTAAATTATCTGCTGAATAAAAATCGGCAGCATCTGTTAAATAATTGGTTCCTAAATTACTGTTTAATGTACCTGACATACGGGTTAAGTTCATCAGTTTATTTCCGGCAGTTCCCTGAAGGAAAATAGATAAATCAACATTTTTATATCTGAAATTATTGGTAAATCCGTAAGTAAACTTAGGGTTTGGATTTCCAATTGGCACTAAATCTTTAGTATCAATAATACCGTCGTTATTCTGATCTTTATAAATCACATCTCCTTTCTGGAAGTTTGGCAGTAATGAGTTCGTTCCGTTTTTCAGAATTACACGTGTCCCAGACGCAGTTTCATGCCCATAAGTCAATAAATCTTCATCCGTTCTGTAAATACCTGTCGCTTCATACCCCACAAATGAACCTATTGGAAGACCTTCCTGTGTTCTCGATACCGTTACAGTATTGTAAGCCAGTGTCCCCATTGTTTTCACAATATTTAAACCTGCCATATTGGTAACTTCATTTTTATAGCTAGTAAAGTTAGCGCTGGCATTCCATGAGAAGTTTGGTGTAAACTGCTGGTTATAAGAAAGAGTGATCTCTAAACCTTTATTTTTCATACTTCCAAGGTTAAAGTACGGCGGATTTACACCTCCCTCGTAATCACCACCTCCGGAAAGAAAGTTTGGAAGAGGAACCTGGTACAAGAAGTCTTTAGAAACTTTTTGATACACATCTACCGTTGCTGAAAGTTTAGAATCAAACATCGTAAAATCTAAACCTAAGTTGGTCTGCTCCTGTGTTTCCCATTTCAGATCTTTATTGGCCGTATTAGACGGCAGATAAGAAGTACCCATTGTACTGTTAACCAAATGAAGGTTAGAATCATATAAATTATTTCCAATCTGATTATTTCCGGTCTGCCCCCATCCTGCTCTCAGTTTAATATTGTCAACATACTTTTTAGTTCCTTCCATAAAAGATTCGTTTGAAATCTTCCACGAACCGCTTGCCGAACTAAAAACACCCCATTTATTTCCTACGAAAAACTTAGAAGATCCATCGGTTCTTACTGCTCCCGTAACACTGTATTTATCGCCAAAATCATATACTACCCTTCCTAAATAAGAAGCTAAAGTCTGAGTTCCTGAATATACCCCGTTTGTAACTGCTTTAGACAAATCAGAACCTGCTAAACTTTTATCATTATTATCCTTATATCCATATCCGGTAATAGTATATCCTTCCCAATGTGCTCTGTTGGACTCCTGAACCGCCAAAACGGTAAAATTATGTCTGCCAATCGTATTTCGGTAGGTAAGCATGTTTTTTAAGTTCCATGAATTACCACTTGATGGGCTGTAATATAAATTAGCAAAACTTTTTACAGCATTACCTAATGAATACATAGGATCAAATCGCTGACCTAAATTATCATAGATATAACCACCAGCCTCAAAACGGTATTCCAAACCTTTAACGATATCAACCTGCGTATAAAAATTCCCGGAATAGTTCTTTCTTACCAATGTATTAGACCCTAATAAAGAAGTCGCTACCGGATTCACAAATGATGTAGCACCACCTGCAGGAGGTCCCGCAAAAGCACCTGAAAGTTCACGAACCGCCACATCCGGAGTTGCCAGTAATGAAGTAGCTACTACTCCGTTAAACTGTCCGTTAAGCGTTAATTTTTCATCTGTAATAGCACCGCTGATATTCACTCCCACTTTAATAAATGAATTTACCTTAGCATCAATATTAGCTCTTACGTTATATCTTTTAAATCCGGATTCGATTACAATACCTTCCTGATTTAAAACTCCTCCTGATAAATAGTAATTCACTCCTTCTTTTCCACCAGAAAAAGACAACTGATTAGAACTCATAAATCCGGTTTCATAAATAGCATCCTGCCAGTCCGTTCCTTTTCCTAAAAGTTCTGGATGTGCAAATTCAGGTCGGTAAGAAGTAGGATCGTAAACTGCTGATAAAGCATTCTGATGTCTCGCATATTCCTGCAGGTTCATAGAATGTAATTTCTTTGGCAGGTTACTAATGGTATAAGAGTTTTCAAAAGACAATTTACCAGTTCCTTTTTTACCGGATTTTGTCGTTACAATGATAACCCCGTTTGCTCCTCTCGACCCGTAAATAGCAGTAGCCGAAGCATCTTTTAAAATGTCAATCGATTCTATATCACTTGGATTGATAAGCGCCAGAGGGCTTTGTGTGATATTACCATTATTAGAAAAGTTTGAATTTCCCTGTGCATTTCTTCCGGATGTAGAAGAGTTTCTTGCATCTCCGGAAATTGGCACACCATCAATTACATATAAAGGTTCGTTGGTTCCCGTTAAAGAAGAAACCCCTCTAATTCTTACCGAAACGTTACTTCCAGGTTCACCAGAGTTACTATTAACCACAACCCCGGCTGCTTTACCCTGCATCATCTGATCAAATGATGCAACTTTCAGATTTTCAATATCTTTTGAGCTAATACTGGAAATAGCACTATTTACGTCTTTTCTCTTTTGTGTACCGTAACCAATTACAACAACATCTTTCAGGTCTTCGGCACTTGATTTTAAAATTACATTGATTGTTTTTCTACCATCTACGGCTATCCTTTGTGTATTGAATCCGATAAATGAATATACCAAAGTTCCGGAAGCCGGAACATCTATTGTATATTTTCCGTCAAAGTCAGTTGAAGTAGATACTTTCGAACCTGCGACAGAAATATTGGCACCGGGAATGGACAATCCTTTTTCATCGGATACCGTTCCCGAAACTTTTACCTGAGCAGTAATAAAATTACTCAGTAATAAAAACATCATCAAAGGAACTGCTTTGTGGCCAGCGTTCCAATGAATAAAATTGGTCAGTAGTTTTTTCATAATAAGTGTTTGGTTAGTTTAAATTTGTTTCTTTTCTAATTAAGCAATAAAGAGTAACTTTTACTTCGAAATTATTTAACAAATCTATAACAGAAGGAATTATCAAATCGATAGTATTCCATCATTTAATGATAATATTTTTACTATATCACCTTAAAAAAACACATATCAAAATAAAACTGTATAAAAAATAAATTATTCGCAATGAAGTACCCCTGAACAACTATAAATTATAAATAAAAGTTAACGAAATCAGCAAAATCAAACGATTTCGTTAAAAATAATACGCAGTGATGCAAAAAAAGTATCACTATAAGATTCGTTTTAAACCGGAAAAATCCTCACGATACTGACTCGGAGTACAATTTTTAATAGCTTTAAAACTACGATTGAAGTTCGCAATATTATTAAAGCCGGATTTGAAAGCCACCTCAGAAACACTCATATCTTTTTCAACCAGCCATCGTGCCGCATATCCAATACGGATATCATTAATATAATTAACAAAAGTTTTTCCGGTGCGTTTTTTAATAAAACGGTTAAAAGAAATAATCGACATACTGGCCACATTCGCCACATCTTCCAAAGTGATTTTATCTGCAAAATGTTTCTGCACATATTCGTAAACCAGCTTCATTTTGTCGTAGTCGTCAAACTTATCATAATCTACTGTATAAGTAGAAAGCAGTCTCTGGTTTCTGGAATTGGCCAGGTCATATAATAAAGAAGTAATTTCGAGAAAATAATCCATACCATCTAATTTTGAAAGCCTTACCAGTCTTGGCGTAAGCTCTTCGGCCGTTTTTTTAGAGAACAGAATACCATGAATCGAACGGTTAAACATATCCCGAATTGGGTTCATAATACGTCTTGCCAACAGCGATTCATGAAACAGATCGTTATGAAACTGAATGGTAATTTCGTGGATTTTTTTATTGGTACATTTATTTAGTTCCCAGCCGTGATATAAATTAGGTCCTATCAGAACCAGTTCTATATTATCAATTTCTTCAATATTATCACCTACTACACGCCTTACTCCTTTACCGTTTAAAATAAAATTAATCTCAAACTCGGGATGATAATGAACCGGAAAATCAAAACTGTCTTTTACCCTGTCAAAGACCAAAAAACTGTCCCCGGCTGAAAGCGGAGCTATTTCTCTATAAAAATTTTTAGTGGTACTCATTTCTTAAATCTGTTTTTGCGTGATATTGATCTGATTTTTTCCTGCAATAATATGATATATAATTGATAAAATAATATTAATTACACGATAAACATAAATTTATCTTTGAAAAATAGAATTATCAACTTTATAATATCAGTATTAATAATAAACATTAATCATTTTTAATATGCGATCTTTTTATAGTTTTAATAATTTTATCCAAAAAACGATACCAAATTACAACCTGACAAAATACACTTCAGAAACGGCCTGCAGATTATACAGACAAACAGGAACCTGCTGAAAAACACTATTTTCAAAAATGAAAAAATACTTTTATAAGCTTTTGATTACCGCCCTGATAGGAACTTCCTGCTCTGCTCAGCATGCTGACAGTAATACTAATTTGTCATTATCAGATAAAAAAGCCACACCAAAAACCGTCGCACTATACCAAAAACTAAACCAGCTGGTTCAGAAAGGGTATCTTTTCGGGCATCAGGATGACCTAGCTTATGGTGTAAACTGGAAGTATGAAAACGGCCGAAGTGATATAAAAGAGGTTACAGGCGATTATCCCGCAGTTTACGGCTGGGATATTGCCGGTTTAGAAAAAGACGATGTGAACAATATAGACGGCGTTCCTTTTGAAAAGATGAGACAATATATTAAGGAAGCCGATGAAAGAGGCGGAATTTCGACTATAAGCTGGCATTTTGACAATCCGGCTACCGGAAAGAACGCCTGGGACAATACCCCAAACTCACTGAAAACTATTTTACCGGGAGGAGAGAATCATCAAAAATACATTTCCTGGCTAGATAAAGCGGCGGTCTTTTTTCATTCTTTAAAAGATAAAAAAGGAAAAAACATTCCTATACTATTCAGACCTTTTCACGAACTTACCGGAGGATGGTTCTGGTGGGGAAAAGGAAACTGTACCCCCGAAGAATTCAAAGCAGCCTGGAAATTCACCTTTGAATACCTGCAGCAAAAAGACGTTCACAATTTGATTTATGTATACAATACCGGCAGTTTTGCATCAAAAGAAGACTTTCTGACTAATTATCCCGGAGATCATTTTGTAGATATTATAAGTTTTGATTCCTATCAGAACAATACCGATAAAGACGGCAGCAAGTTTATTCAGGAAGTACAGAGTCAGCTAAAGCTGTTAACTGAAATTGGACAGGAAAAACACAAACTAACCGCTCTGGCCGAAGCCGGTTACGAAGCGGTTCCGGATCCAAAATGGTGGACAGGCACTTTCACAAAAGCTATTGGCGATTACAAAATTTCGTATGCCCTTTTATGGAGAAACCACGGCTGGCAGGAAAATGAAAAAAAAATGCATTATTATGCACCCTTCAAAGGCCAGATAAGCGAACAAGATTTTATTGATTATTATAATATAAACAAAACCCTGTTTGAAAAAGATATTAAAAAAGCACTCAAATAATTGCCAGAAACAAACTTTACAACCTTTAAAAAATAACCAATGCACGACAAAATTAGTTTAAAAGAAAAAATCGGTTACGGACTTGGAGATGCCGCATCTTCCATGTTCTGGAAAATCTTCAGTATGTATTTATTGTTTTTTTATACCGATGTTTTCGGACTGGCGCCTGCCATTGTTGGAACCATGTTTTTGATTACCCGAATCTGGGATTCCTGTTTTGATCCTATAGTAGGAATCATTGCCGACAGGACTAAAAGCAAATGGGGAAAATTCAGACCGTATTTGTTATGGGTAGCCATCCCTTTTGCCGTCATTGGCGTTTTAACTTTTTATGTACCGGATTTTGATGAAAAAGGAAAAATCATTTATGCGTATGTGACTTATTCCTTAATGATGATGATTTATTCTCTGATTAATGTACCGTATGCCTCACTCTTAGGCGTCATGTCATCAGACCGAAAAGACCGCAATACTTTATCTTCTTACCGAATGGTCTTTGCCTTTGGCGGGAGTCTTTTAGCCCTTTGGCTGATCGAACCGCTGGTGAATTATTTTGGCGGAAACCTAAATTCCAAAACCGGCTGGCTGGCTACGATAACTGTTTTCGGTCTTATTACAACTGTGTTTTTCTGGGCCTGTTTTTTATTTACTAAAGAAAGGGTAAAACCTATCGAAAACGAGCAGTCTAATCTAAAAGAAGATTTAAAAGATTTACTAAAAAACAAACCCTGGTGGATCCTGCTGGGTGCCGGAATCGGGACACTGGTTTTCAATTCCATCCGTGATGGTGCGGCGGTTTACTACTTTAAATATTATGTCAGCAGCAGTGTTAATTTTGACTTCTCTCTTTTTGGAACCGATTTTCATATGACCCCTACATCCATCTATTTGGTTTTGGGTCAGGCTGCTAATATTATCGGAGTTATAATTGCAACTCCAATTGCCAATAAAATTGGTAAAAAGAAAACCTTTTTAGGAGCCATGGCCCTGGCTTCGGTCTTAAGCTTAGTCTTTTATTTCTTTGGAAAAGAAGAAGTTTTCCTAATCATGAGTTTTCAGGTTTTAATCAGTATTTGTGCCGGCTGTATTTTCCCGCTGATCTGGTCAATGTATGCCGACAGTGCCGATTATTCTGAATGGAAACAGGGCCGCAGAGCAACCGGACTCGTATTCTCTGCCTCTTCGATGTCACAAAAATTCGGTTGGACCATTGGCGGTGCCGGAACGGGATGGCTTTTAGGTTATTACGGCTTTCAGGCCAATGTAGAGCAGACGGCCGTAACCCAGAACGGAATCCAGTTAATGTTAAGTATACTTCCTGCCATTGCAGCCTTTATATCCGTCGTTTTTATTGTATTCTATCCGCTTTCTGAAGAAAAACTGCAGATCATAGAACAGGATTTAAACGCACAAAGAGATCAAACAAATTAAAAAAACAAATCAGATACCGAAATCAAGAATATGACAACAATAACCTCATCGACTACTTTTCAGGATCGAAAAGCAGCTTTAGAAAAAGAACATAAAACGCTTATAGAGCAAAAAAACGTACCGGAAGAAAATGCCGGAAACGGAATTTATGAGCGTTATAAAAACCCGGTGGTGACGGCATCGCATGTGCCGCTGAACTGGCGTTTTGACTTAAACGAAAAAACAAACCCGTTTTTACAGGAACGCATCGGAATGAATGCCGCTTTCAATGCCGGAGCCATGAAATGGAACGGAAAATACCTGCTGGCCGTTCGTGTGGAAGGCATTGACCGAAAGTCCTTTTTTGCTATCGCAGAAAGTCCAAACGGCATCGACAATTTTAAATTCTGGGACAAACCCTGCGTGATTCCACAGACGGCAGAACCGGACACCAACGTTTACGATATGCGCCTGATTCATCATGAAGACGGCTGGGTATACGGTATTTTTTGTACCGAAAGAAAAGATCCTCAGGCACCAAAAGGCGATACCAGTTCAGCTGTAGCCAATGCAGGAATTGTACGTTCGAAAGATTTAATTAACTGGGAAAGACTTCCGGATCTGGTTTCCAATACCGGACAGCAGCGTAATGTAGTGCTGCATCCTGAATTTGTAAACGGAAAATATGCCCTTTACACCCGTCCGCAGGATGGTTTCATTGACGTAGGAAGCGGAGGCGGAATTGGTCTGGGTTATGTTGATGATATGACAAATCCCGTAGTAAAAGAAGAAAAAATCATTTTTGGAAAACAATACCATACTATTTACGAATTAAAAAATGGTCTTGGCCCGGCTCCTATCAAAACCGAAAAAGGCTGGTTACACCTGGCACACGGCGTTCGTAATACCGCCGCAGGATTACGCTACACCTTATACATGTTTATGACCGATCTGCATGATATTTCAAAAGTAACCCATATTCCGGCAGGACATTTTATGGGACCTGAAGGTATCGAAAGAATCGGCGATGTATCAAATGTATTGTTCTCAAACGGATGGATTGAAGATGCAGACGGAACGGTTTACGTATACTATGCCTCATCAGATACCCGAATGCATGTGGCGGTTTCATCTGTAGAAAAACTGGTTGATTATGTTACCAATACTCCGGCTGATACTTTTATATCAGCAGGTTCTGTGGAAACGATCATCAGTCAGATTGAAAAAAATAACGCAATTTAAGAATCGTGCCGCAACTCAAACAGCTTAAATCGGAACTGGTTACAGAACTTGATTCCATTTTAAATTACTGGTCAAAACATACCATTGACAGTCAAAACGGTGGTTTTATCGGTCAGATTGATTTTAATGATCATCTCATTGCCAGTGCTGAAAAAGGTTCTGTACTGAATTCCCGGATTCTCTGGACTTTTTCGGCAGCATATCAGACCACAGGAAAGGAAAGCCATAAAAAAATCGCAGAACGTGCCTTTGATTATGTTTCCCAATATTTTTATGATCCGGAAACTAAAGGTTTGTTTTGGAGCATCAATGCCGACAAAACACCAAAAGATACCAAAAACCAGATTTATGCCTTAGCTTTTGCTATTTACGGTTTATCTGAATATTATGCCATTTCTAAAGAAAACAAAGCGTTAGAAATCGCCATTTCTTTATACAAAAGCATACAAAAATACAGTTACGACCCCGTAAACAAAGGATATCTGGAAGCTTTTACGCACGACTGGCGGCCTATTGAGGATTTACGTTTAAGTGCCAAAGATGCTAATGAAAAAAAGACCATGAACACGCATCTGCATATTATTGAAGCTTATGCAAACCTGTACAAAGTCTGGAAAGAGGAAACGCTAAAAAAAGACAGTATCGAATTATTAGAAACCATTGAAGAGCATTTTATAAATACTGAAACCGGGCATCTCCGGTTGTTTTTTAATGAAAACTGGGTCGAAAAACCGGATGTGATTTCGTACGGACACGATATTGAAGCGGCCTGGCTTTTACAGCAGTGTGCCGAAATATTCGAAGATGAAAACCTGATTGCCCGTTATAAAAAACACGCCGTGCAAATAGCTGAAGTTACTCAGGAAGGACTGGATAGTGACGGCGGTTTATGGTACGAATTTGATTCTGAAAAACAAGAACTCATAGCCGAAAAACACTGGTGGGTTCAGGCCGAAGCCCTGATTGGATTTTATAATGCCTATCAGCTGACAGGGAATGAAATTTATCTGACCCTGGTACAAAACAACTGGACGTTTATCAAAAAATACATACTTGACCTTAAAAACGGTGAATGGTTTTGGGGAATCTACCGTGACTATTCTTTAATTGAAAAAGACAAAGCCGGATTCTGGAAATGTCCTTATCATAACAGCCGTGCCTGTCTGGAACTTATACAGAGGATAAAAGATTAAAAAATTAGTGCTGACTTTTTTATGGTATTAAAACACTGCTTATGAAAACTGTTTTTCTTTTTAGTTTACTATTGCTGGCCGCGATAACAAATGCACAAAACAACCTGGTTAAAAACGGCGGTTTTGAAAATGATTTACTCAACTGGCGGGGAGAAGAAATTGCAGGTCTTTCGCCTTATGATAAAAAAACAGGTAAAAACAGTGCTATGATCAATCAGTATGTGGGCGCTGAATGGAAAGCACTGGATCAGGTAATCTATATTCCTAAAAACACCTATGCTTTTGAGTTTAGTATCTGGATCAAAAGCGAAAGCATTGAAGAACAAAAAGAAGCTTACAAAGCCGGTGCTGCCCTTGCTGAGTTTACCAATTCGGCCGACAAACAGATCACAACCGAAACCTTTGCCCATGTAAAAGGAACTACGGGCTGGACAAATTATAAAAAAATAGTGAAGACTCCCGCCGAAGCCAAAAAAATACGAATCATGCTGGCCCTGATGCAAACCAACGGTTCTGTTTATTTTGATGATGTAAAAGTTATTCCACTCACAGAAGAAGAATATGTAAAACAAACTGCCGCCGCTGCAGCTACAGAAAAATAAAACATGAAAAAAACACTCTTAAAAATAGCCTGCACAAGTCTTACCATTCTGGCATTCGTCAGCTGTTCTTCTGATAAAGAAACAGACAACGAGGTTATTGTTGATCCGCCTGTACAAAGTGATCCGTTAACCACACAGAATACGCCCAATTATATGGTGGATGCGAATGCAACCAAAGAAACCACCGCTCTATTTTACAATTTAAAAAGACTGGCACAGACTAAAACAGCCATAGGGCAGCAGGATGCCTTTAACGGATTCTATCAGGATGCGGGAGGGAATTCTGATATCAAAAAAAATACGGGTTATGATCCTGCGGTTTTAGGTTCTGACTTTATGTTTATTACAGACAAAAACAATAACAACCAGACCGATAACTGGTTTTACCAGCAGGAACAAAAAATCACGAGTGATGTGAAAGCGGCTTATGCCAAAGGTATCATCAATACGTTCAGCTGGCACATCAGAGAACCGTTTAAAGACGAATCTTTTTACACTGCCGACATGTCTGCCGACGAAAAAGCTACAGCTTTTAAAAGCATTTTACCCGGCGGTACTAATCATGAATGGTACAAGAAAAAACTCGATAAAGTCGCCAGTGTAGTTTTAAATTTAAAAGGTTCAAACGGCGAGTTGATCCCGATTATTTTCAGACCTTTTCATGAATTTGACGGAAACTGGTTCTGGTGGGGAGCTGCTTACTGTACGGCCGAAGAATACAAACAGGCCTACCAGTTTACCGTAGATTATTTAAAAAACACCAAAGGCGTTCATAACATTTTGTATGCTTTTTCTCCTGACAATTCTTATACAACCGAAGCCGGTTATTTAAGCCGTTATCCGGGCGATAAATATGTAGATATTATTGGAATGGACAATTACGGTGATTTCAGTAATCAGGGGCAGACCGGATCTGATAAAGCCAATGCCAAACTGAAAATACTGTCTGATTATGCTCAGGCAAAAGTAAAAATTGCCGCTTTAACCGAAACCGGATATCGTGTAACCAGTACAACGCCTGCAATCACAGACTGGTTTTCGACTCTGCTGTACAGTGCTTTGACCAAAAACGATATTCAGATAAGTTACGTCATGTTCTGGAATAATAACACAGACGGTTATTATGTGCCAAACGGATCGGTTTCTAATGCAGCTGATTTTAAAACCTATAGTACTAAACCCAAATCGGCTTTATTGAATGCACTGCCTAAGATGTACGAAATGCCAAAATAGTTTCAGGTTTCTTTTGAATACAAAAAAGAATTCCGGATAAAACGCCACATTACAACACCATCTTTATTGTTCAGCATATACCGTTCAATACCCTAATGAAAACGCAGCGCCATAGCCCTGATAGAAGCGGCATCCTTTTGTTTTTTTCTTTAAAAAACAAAAGATAAAGCGGATAGCAGGATAAAGCTCCTAAAAAATATAATTATGAAAAACAGACTTCTCAAAACCTTCGGATTAGCCCTCACGTTATCGGTAATCGCCTGTCAGGCGCAGGAACGAATTACGGTAAAAGGAAACCAGTTTTACAAAGGCAGTAAACCTTATGCTTATGTGGGAACAAATTACTGGTACGGCAGTTTACTGGCTTCCAAAAAAGTCGGGGACCGCAAAAGATTGTTGCGCGAACTGGATTTGATGAAGAAAGACGGAATTGATAACCTTCGTGTCCTGGTAGGAGCCGATGGCGGGAAATACGATTTTACAGTTCGTCCGGCCTTACAGTACGAACAGGGAAAATATGATGAAGATTTACTGGACGGACTGGATTTTTTAATTAACGAAATGAGCAAACGTAAAATGTATGCTGTTTTGTACCTGACGAACAACTGGGAATGGTCGGGCGGCATGTCGCAATATTTAGAATGGAATGGCAAAGGTCCGGTTCCGGTTCCGAATATCCCGCCCAATACCTGGCCGCAGTTTATGTCGTATACCGAACAGTTTCATAGCTGCGATCCTTGTATGCAGGCTCTGGAAAATCATGTGAAGTTTATTATAGGACGTACCAACGCTTATTCTAAAAAGAAATATACCGAAGATAATACCATCATGGCATGGCAGGTGGGCAATGAACCCCGCACTTTTACACCTGAAAACGAAGCAAAATTCACAGTTTGGCTGAATAACATTGTCAATTTGATCGACAGTTTAGACAAAAACCACTTAATTTCTACGGGCTCTGAAGGCAAAAACAGTTCAAATGACAGTATGGAAATATTTGAACGCACACACCAGAATCCGAATATCGATTATCTGACCATGCATATTTGGCCAAAAAACTGGAATTGGTTCAAAGCTGAGAATGCAGAAACTACAATACCAAGCACCATCGAAAATGCCGGAAAATATATTGACGACCATATCAAAGTAGCTAATAACTTAAAAAGACCTATTATTATTGAAGAATTTGGCCTTCCCAGAGAAAATGAAAATCTGAACGCCGGAGCTTCTTCTGTTTACAGAGATCAGTTCTACAGCTTTATTTTTGGCAGAGTTCTCGAAAGTGTTAAAAAGGGCGGTCCGTTACAGGCGGCCAATTTCTGGGGTTACGGCGGTGAAGGAAAAGCCGTTAACGAAACCGGAAAATGGAATCCCGGAGAACCTTTAACAACAGATCCGCCACAGGAACCGCAGGGGTTAAATTCGGTTTTTAACGGAGATAAATCGACATTAGAAATTGTAAAAAGATACAATTTACAATTGAAAAAAAATAAGAATTAATTCACCCCTATTTTCTGTAGAGACGCACCGCAGTGCGTCTTTTGCGCAAAGAAAATCCATAACGAAAACTGACCGTAGACTGCGGTGCGTCTCTACAGAATAAAAAACATAACATGAAAAATACATTTATTCTTTTTTGCTTCCTACTCATAAATTTTTCTTTCGCACAGAAAAAACAGGATTTCAGTGTGGCTTCTCCAAACGGAAAAATCGAAGTCAAAATTGCTGTAAATGATAAAATAACATGGTCGGTTTCTCATGAAAAAGATTTGATACTGGCTCCGTCAGAAATGGCGTTGATTTTGGACGAAAATGTGGTTCTGGGAAAAGATCCGGTTGTTTTAAATTCAAAAAAAGAAAGTATAAACACTTCTTTTGAAACGCCTTTATACAAAAAGAAAACGGTACAGGATCAGTACAATAAACTGACGATTCATTTCAAAAATGATTTCAGTCTTGAATTTCGTGTTTATGATGATGGGGCAGCGTATCGGTTCATTACGAAAAAGAAAAAGAACATTACCGTTAAATCTGAAGAAGTAGTTTTAAATTTCGACCAGAATTATAACACTTTAATGCCGTATGTACGGGATTTACGAAATCCGAAAGACCCTTTTATTTCTTCGTTTGAATCGCATTATGAAAATAAAAAAATAAGTGAATTTGCTGCAGATACTTTAGCCTTTCTCCCTTTTTTAGTGTCGTATAAAAACCATAAAAAAGCTGTTTTTCTCGAAGCAGATCTCGAAGATTATCCGGGCTTATTTGTAACGAATAATAAAAACAAAACCGGTTTTGAATCTCGTTTTTCCAAATATCCAACTCAAGAAACCAACGGCGGATTTAATTACCTCAACAAACTAATTACCGAAAGAGCCGATTATCTGGTAAAGACCAAAGGAACACGGACTTTCCCCTGGAGAGCGATTGTGATTTCTGAAAACGATGCGGCTTTGGCCAATAATGACATGGTTCAAAAACTGGCAGAACCTTCCCGAATAAAAGATATTTCCTGGATCAAACCCGGAAAAGTAGCCTGGGACTGGTGGAACGACTGGAACATTTACAATATCGATTTTAAAGCCGGAATCAATACCCAGACTTATAAATACTACATTGACTTTGCTTCTAAAAACAAGGTGGAATATGTGGTTCTGGACGAAGGCTGGAGCGTTGAAACCGACATTATGAAACACAATCCGAATGTGGATTTGGAAGCCCTCATTGCTTACGCCAAAGAACGAAACGCAGGTATCATTCTATGGGCTTCATGGATGGCCATACACAATAAAACAGAAACCGTTTTTGATAATTATGCCAAATTGGGAATAAAAGGTTTTAAAGTTGACTTCTTAGATCGTGATGATGCCAAAATGGTCAACTCGGTTTATGATATTGCGCAGAAAGCAGCTAATTACAAACTAATTATTGATTTTCATGGCATGTACAAACCTACAGGAATTCAGAGAACTTATCCCAACATTTTAAATTTCGAGGGTGTAAAAGGTCTGGAAAACAATAAATGGACTCCAAATGATGATGTACCTCTTTACGATACCACGATTCCGTTTATAAGAATGATGGCGGGTCCGATGGATTATACTCCCGGCGCAATGAGAAATGCGGCAAAAAGTGAATTCAGACCCAGTCATTCGACACCAATGAGTCAGGGAACCAGATGTCATCAATTAGCACTTTACACTATTTTTGAAGCGCCTTTGCAAATGATGGCCGACAGTCCTACGGCTTATATAAAAGAACAGGAAAGTACTGAGTTTATCGCTAAAGTTCCCACCACTTTTGATGAGACTACTGCCCTTGATGGCGAAGTTGGAAAATATGTTTCCATTGCCAGAAGAAAAGGCAATACCTGGTATTTAGGTGCCATAACAAACTGGGATCCCAGAGATATTACCATTGATTTTTCTTTCCTTGAAAAAGGTAAAAAATTCCAGGCAGAAATTTTCTCAGACGGTCTAAACGCAGATAAAGCCGCAGCTGATTATAAAAAAGAAATTATAACCGTTGATTCAACAACAAAACTAAAATATCATCTAGCGAGCGGTGGCGGTTTGGCGATGATTATCAAATAAAAAAATGGAGAACAAATTGTTCTCCATTTTTTTTCGTTTTCACCTCTGTAGAGATGCACTGCAGTGCATCTACGTCTTGTATTTCGTTGCGCATAAGACGCACTGCTGTGCGTCTCTACGATTATGCATGTGCATAAAACTTTATGCTAATATTTTCTCTATCGCATTCAATTCATCATGCGTAAATTCCGTATTCTGCAAACAATCAATATTATTACACAATTGTTTGACAGAACTGGCACCAATTAAAACCGATGTAATTCGTTTGTCTTTTTGCAGCCAGGCCAGAGCCATCTGCGCCAAAGACTGATTTCTGTTCTGCGCAATTTCATTCAGCTGAATTAATTTCTGAATACGTTCCTGCGTTACCTCATCTTCTTTCAAATGTCCGTTTGGATTATGCGCTCTGGAATTTTCCGGAATTCCATTTAGATATTTATCCGTCAAAAGTCCTTGTGCCAAAGGCGAAAAGGCGATACAGCCTACTCCTTTTTCTTCTAAAACATCCAATAATCCGTTTTCAACCCAACGCTCAAGCATCGAATATTTGGCCTGATGAATTAAACAGGGCGTTCCTAATTGTTTTAAAACATCAACCGCTGCACGGGTCTGTTCTGCTGAATAATTACTGATTCCCACATACAAAGCTTTTCCGCTTCTAACGGCATGGTCCAGCGCCATCATGGTTTCTTCTATTGGGGTTTCGGGATCCGGACGGTGTGAATAAAAAATATCGACATAGTCAACGTTCATTCTTTTCAGACTCTGGTCTAAACTTGATAAAAGATATTTTCGCGAACCCCAGTCGCCATAAGGGCCTTCCCACATGGTATACCCTGCTTTAGTCGAAATCACGATTTCATCACGCAGGTTTCCCTGAAAATTATGCCATAATATTTTACCAAAATTTTCCTCTGCCGACCCCGGAACCGGTCCGTAATTATTCGCCAGATCAAAATGGGTAATTCCTTTATCAAAAGCCTCTATGGCAATGCTTTCCGCATTTTCAAAATTATCTACTGATCCGAAGTTATGCCATAATCCTAAAGAAATCTCCGGAAGCAGCAATCCGCTTTTTCCGCATCTGTTGTATTTCATTATTATACTTTATTTAGTTGAAGGTTTAATAGATTTTAAAGATAGAAAAAAATACTAAGTTTTGTGTGTTTTGCCACTAAGGCACTAAGACACAAAGATTTTTTACCTAAAAATGAAATCGTGGTAAAAAACAAGCTCAAATAATTACAATTTAATTCACTATTAATTTTGTAAATTTGTTTAAATTCAAAATTATGAATACTAATTGGCAAACTTTAATTTCAATAAATCCTGATATCAGATTTGGTAAACCTGTCATTACAGGGACCAGGATTTGTGTTTCAGATATTCTTTCATGGCTTTCTACAGGAATGTCTTTTGAAGAGATTATTGAAGACTTCCCAGAATTAAATAAAGAGCATATTCTTGCCGCCCTGGCTTTTGCAGCTAACAGAGAAAACATCACAAAAATAATAGCAGCATAATGAAACTGCTTTTAGATGCCAATATTTCCTGGAGAATAATCAAACTTATTGAGAATAATTTTACTGAATGTTTTCATTCTAATGACATTCCCGTAAATCAGCCAGCAAAAGATTTAGATATCTGGGAGTATGCAGGGAAAAATAATTTTACTATTCTCACACATGATGATGATTTTGAAAAATTATTACTTCTTAAAGGAGCTCATCCAAAAGTGATTATTCTAAAGACTTTCAATAAAAATACGAAACAAATAGCTGAGCTTCTTATTTCCAAAAAAGATAGTATCGAATCATTCATTCTAAACCATGAATTAATGATTCTAGAAATTTATTAAATGAAATCGCCACGAATTCACGAATTTTAAAAGAATTAATTCGTGAATTCGCGGCGAAAAAAAACTTAGCGCCTTAGTGCCTTTGCGGCAAAAACCTTCTATTCTTTTATTTCGAAACCATCCTGTAAACCTTTATCAGAGCTTCCTCCCACCATGATTTTAAAAGTTCCCGGTTCAACTAAATAAACTCCTTCGTTATTATAAAAACCAAGTGCTGCATCTGTTAAAGTAAAGTTGACCGTTTTAGTTTCTCCTTTTTTCAGGTTTACCAATTCAAAACCTTTCAATTCTTTTATTGGACGGACGATACTTGCAAATTCATCATGAATATATAATTGCACTACTTCTTTTCCGTCATAATTTCCGGAATTGGTAACTTCAACACTTACCTGAACATTTTCTCCTTTTGCAAAAGAAGTTTTATTTAGTTTCAGGTTTTTATAATCGAATTTTGTGTAGCTTAAACCAAAACCAAACGGAAACTGAGGTGTTTTCTCCACATCCATATAATGCGACCAGAACACATTTTTATCACTATCGGTTGGTCTTCCTGTACTGTATTTGTTATAATAAATTGGCACCTGACCTACATTTCTCGGAAACGACATTGGCAGTTTTCCACTTGGATTATAATCGCCGTATAAAACCTGGGCAATAGCATTTCCTGCCTGTGTCCCTAGATGCCAGCCTTCCACAATGGCCGGAATATTTTCTGCTGCCCAAGGAATACTCAGCGGACGGCCGTTATTTAAAACCAAAACTACATTTGGGTTTACTTTATAAATTTCTTCCAGTAATTCCTGCTGCAAGCCCGGCAGGTTTAAATCGGTACGGCTTCTTCCCTCACCGCTCTGGAATCCGTATTCACCTAAAACCATTACTACAACATCGGCATTTTTAGCAGCGGTTTTTGCCGCTTCAAACCCACTTCTGTCGGTTGTATTAAAAATAGTTTCCGTTAAAAAAGTGGCTTTTTGTGTCAATAGTTCTGCTCCTTTTTCAAATACCAGTTTATTGTCTTTGTATTGCTGCATACCTTCTAAAACCGAAACCGCTGTATTATCATCAGCAGCAATTCTCCAGCTTCCCAGCGGACTGTTTTTGTCATTGGCCAAAGCACCGATCAAAGCGATTTTCTGCCCTGATTTTTTTAGCGGAAGCAGATTCTTATCGTTCTTCAACAGCACAATCGATTTTTTTGCCATATCCAAAACGCCTTCATTATTGGCTTTATTACCTATAGTGGCTTTTTCACGTTTTTCGTCGCAATAACGATACGGATCATCAAATAATCCTAACTCAAATTTTACTCTTAAAATTCGGCGGACAGCATCATCAACCAAAGATTCTTTTACTTTACCTGATTTTACCAGATCTGCCAGTTTCGCCACATACAAATACGATTCCATATCCATATCCGAACCCGCAATTACGGCTTTTGCTGTCGCATCGGCTTCATCTTTGGCATAACCGTGGGCAATCATTTCGCGAATCGAAGCATAATCAGAAATCACAAATCCGTCAAATTTCCATTTCCCTTTTAAAATATCTCTTTGTAAAAAAGCACTTCCGGTAGCCGGAACACCATTTAAAGTATTAAAGGAGTTCATAAACGTACGTACTCCGGCCTGTACCGTTGCTTCAAAAGGAGGTAAAACAGAGTTGTACAATTTAGAATTACTGATGTCTACAATATTATATTCCAATCCCGCTTCAACATAACCATATGCGGCAAAATGTTTGGCACAGGCTGCAATCGTATTTACTTTTAACAAATCGGCAGTAGTTTCTCCCTGAAAACCTTTTACTCTGGCATAACCTATTTTACTTCCTAAATAAGGATCTTCTCCGGCACCTTCCATCACACGTCCCCAGCGGGCATCATTGGCCACATCGACATTAGGCCCAAAGGTCCAGTTAATTCCTGATGCCGAAGCTTCATCAGCTGCAATCGCCGCCGATTTTTTAATTGCTTCTAAATCCCAGCTTGCCGCTTCTGCGAGCGGAATCGGGCTTAAAGTTTTATAACCGTGAATAACATCAAACCCAATAATCAGCGGAATTCCCAGTCGGGTTTCTTCTACCGCAATTTTCTGTACGGCACGAACTTCTTTTACGCCGCGCACCGTCAGCATTGATCCTACCAATCCTTTTCTTAAATGATCGTATTTTAATTCAGCCGTTCCGCCTTTGGGAGCCGGGCCTGTTACATCCCAAAAACCATTATACTGGTTCATCTGGCCTACTTTCTCTTCGAGTGTCATCAAAGGCAGAAGCAGATCAATTCTCTGCTCAACAGTTTTGTTTTTATCCAGATACGGCTTTTTTTGTGCATTCATATTTCCCATAGTAAACAGGGACAAAACCCCAATAATTATTATTTTTTTATTTTTCATGGTTAGTTAGTTTTTTATAAAGATGTTAAGGTTCTAAGTTACTAAGATACAGCGTTTCTTTTCTTTTACACCTGACATCTCTGTGTCTTTTCGAGATTCAGATTATCGATTGCGACAGCTATCGGGTTCTCTCACTCAGAACTAAAACAGGAAGCGGGCAGACTGGCTTTATTAAACAAATCTGAATGAACAGTGTTTCCCCAGGCGAATCGCACTTTTACCGGATTCGCCACTTTTTTGCTGGTCAAAACCACCTGATCGTTTTTTATAAATGCTTCTGCGGGATAGAAAACCCCGTCGGTTCCTGCCACTTCAAACTGATCTGATTTTTTGTTCTTAAAGTAAAGCCCTTCCGCATAATCAAAAGAAACAGTTAGTTTATTTTTGTCTGTTTTAATTCCTTTAAAAAACGGTCCGTTTACGAGATTCGAATTGGTTTTATAGATTTCTGCCAAAGCCAGATTGGCCAGACGAATCCCAACTGATTTTTTATTTTTAGGATGAATATCAATGGTATCCGAAATATCGGAAGTCAGTACCATTCCTGTTTTCGGAACTTCTTTTAAAATTTTTCTTTGTGAATTTCTGACCGTCACATTAGAAAAATTATTCGTGCCCGTTTTATAAGGTGCTATCTGAACAAAATAAAAAGGAAACTCTTCGTTCCAGGCTTTCCGCCAAGATGTAATTAAAGCCGAAAGTGTTTTATCATACACCAGAGAACCTACATTTGATTCTCCCTGATACCATAAAGCACCGGCAATTTTAAAACCGGTAACAGGTGCAATCATCGCATTGTAAGCACGTCCCGGCTGGTGCGGGCCATATTCCTGTTCGCTTAATTTTTTCGCATTTTCCAATAAAAGCGGATCGTTCTGAATCACCTCTTCCGGCATCCAGATTTCTGCAGGAGTTCCGCCCCAGTTAGAAGAAATCAGTCCGATTGGAACATTCTTTAAATCCTCACGAAGGCGTTTGGCAAAAAAGTATCCCACAGCACTAAAATATTTCATGGTTTCCGGAGTCGATTCAACCCAGTTTCCGAGTACATTATTCTGAAGTGTTAAGGCTGTAGATTTTGAAACCGTAAAAAAACGAATATTCGGGTCTGCTGCATTTTTAACTTCTTCCTCTCCGTTATCGATTCCCCAGCTTGCTGACATTTCCATATTCGACTGACCAGAACAGATCCAGACTTCGCCAATTAAAATATTTTTCAGGATCACTTCATTATAGCCCTTTATCGAAATCGTATAAGGTCCTCCGGCTTCAGGGGTTTTAATAACGAGTTCCCATTTTGCCTGATTGTTTGTTACGGTTTTATATTCCTGATGGTTCCATCCGGAGACTAATTTAATTTCCTCTTTCGGATTGGCCCAGCCCCAGATTTTCACTTCGCTGCTGCGTTGTAAAACCATATTGTCCCCAAAAATATTCGGAAGCGTCACATTGGCCGCTAGGGATCCCGAAATCATTAAAAAGAAAACGAAGAGTATATTATTTTTCATGTAAAAGCTTTTTTAAAAACGGTCCGTATTCAGCAGCCAGTACTTTATGGTCGGCAATATCAGGATGCCCGGTACAGCCCTTTGGCGCCATAGGTTTAAATTTAAAAATCAGAACCGGTTTATGCTGTTGATCCGAAGCAAAAGCATTTTTAACCCTGTTCAGGCAGTCTTCAAAAACAACAGCTCTTTCTCCGTTTACCATTGGACTATTCGTAATCACAATCTGTGCATTCGGGTTATGTTCGTACAGCATCTTTATAAAACTGATGTAATTGGCAACATATTTATCTGCATTAAAAGGCAGCCGTTCTTTTTTACCGTCTCCACCTGAAAAATCATTTGTTCCCAGAGCAATACTGATAATATCAGGCTGAAAAGTAAAGTCGTATTTTGGTTTTGAAGAATCTTTAGTCAAATAGAGATTTTGATATACTTCGGGCATTATGGCTTCTTCTTTGTTTTCATCATTCCAGTTTCTGTACATTCCAATTCCCGAAACAGAACTCATTAAGTAATCAACCTCTATTTCTCTTGAAAGAACCGGTCCGTACGCATAATACCCGTTATGATGGTCAAAATATTCTCCCTGGTCGCAGGGAACATCCGCCGGGTCACTGGCGGCACCACAGGTAATAGAATCTCCTATAAATTCAATTTTCTTTTTCTTTTGGGCAGTAATCGAGGTCAGTTTTGCCGTTGTTCCGGCAAATAAAATACCTCCGCTGTGCGCTTCAGTGGTTTTGTAAATAGTAAGATTATGCTCTTTTTTATTGGAAGTAACCTGTATCGGGAAAGATTGCGCACTTCCTTTTTCAATTCTTAACTTCCCTATGTATTTTCCGTCCAGAACAAGCGAAACATAATTATGATGTTCCCATGCATCCACACTCTGAAGGAAGACAGAACAACTGTTTCCTGTAAAATTAAAAGAAACCGAAGAGGCGGTTCCAATCAGGATAACCTGATCATTTTGAAGTTTTTCAACCCTTCCGGCATACAGAAAAGTATTTTGATTTTGTGCCGCAGAAACGAACGAAATCAGCAAAAACAAAATTAAAAGCGTATATTTTTTAAGAAACATAATTTATTTGTTAAAATATAAATAAGATTCACAAATATATTTGAAATGCATTACACAAAAAGATACTAAAACATCAAAAACTAATAAAATAATACCAAAAATCAGCCTGCTGTTTTTCTATTCTAAAAATCCATTCCTACATTTTTAAAAAGGCCCTTTCTTTGAAATTCAAAAACATCGGCCTATCTTTAGCGTTTTAACTGTTTCTTTACTTACAAAAAATGAAATCTATCTTATATATACTATTTTTATCTCCTTTTTTCTTTTCTCCTTTTCATTTAAAAAAAGAAGCACCGCACAATAAAACAGAGATCCGCAAAACTGCGCCTGATGTAAACAGGGATTCTCTTGTTTCATATGCCAAAAAATTTCTTGGAACCCCTTATAAATATGGAAGTAATAATCCTAAAAACGGATTCGACTGCTCAGGTTTTGTGAGCTTTGTGTTCCAAAACTACGGCATTACTTTACCCAGAAGTTCGGGTGGTTTTAAAAATTTAGGAACCGCTTTACAACCTGAAGAGTTTAAAGTGGGTGATATACTGGTTTTTTACGGCTACAAAAACAGAACGATTGTAGGTCATGTAGGGATTATCTGTGAAGCCAATGGCATGCAGTCCAAATTTATACACGCTTCCTCCGGAAAAGCGCAGAAAGTAACGATCACCGCATTAGATACTGAACACTACACCAATCGCTTTTACAAATGCATTGATGTTTTGTCTGAATAGTTATTTTGCTGCAAAGACACTAAGACACAAATTTTTTAATTTTAAAAATTGATAAAAATACAATTTGCATACTTTTTTGGAGCTGCTTCGTCTATTCATTATCACCCGAGTTATGGCAAACTGAATATCATTCTTCGGTTAAAAGCTTTAGTAAACTTTCATCCCGGTTATAAATATCTTTATAAAAGTTTAATTGTCCGTCACGATCAACCCAGGCTGTAAAATATCCTATATACACCGGGAATTTCTTTTTTATAGTATACCAGCTTTCTTTACCGGAATGCATCGCTTTGTCTATTCGCGTCTCCGTCCATTTTGGATCTTCTTTTAATATTTCGATGGCCAGTTCACGTGGTTTTGCTACACGTACACAGCCGTGGCTGAAAGCTCTGCTTTCTCTTTCAAACAGGCTTTTTGATGGTGTATCGTGCAGGTAAATATTACTGGAATTGGGAAATAAAAATTTAACGAGTCCCAAAGAATTGTTTTTTCCCGGAAGCTGACGAACAGCACCGTTGTTCCATTCGAGATTTTTCTGTTTCAGGTAATTTTTGTTTTTGGCCATTCCGGGTTTTATCTCTTTACTGATAATACTTGGCGGAACATTCCAGTACGGACTGAAAACAATATTACTCATCGTACCGCTGAAAATTACGGTTTTGGTCATGGCCTTGCCTACTACAACCGGAGAGGTAAAGGCAATTTCGCCATTGCGGATAAGATATAACTTAAACTCCGGAATATTCACTTCGATATACTGGCTGCCTTTCTCAAGTTCCGGATCAATCCAGCGGCAGCGTTCCATATTGACAATGATTGTTTTGATACGGTCTGAAACCGGAATATTAAGATCTGTAATATGCTCTTTCAGAATGCTGTTTTTAGGTGTAAAACCATGACGCTGTTCATACTTTTTTAAGGCATTCATCAAAATAGTATCACAGACGGCACTCTTGTTGTCTTCTTTAAGATCTTTAGTAATAAAAAGCCTTTCTCTTATCTGTGCAATAACAACTGATGAGTCCCCCAGTTTTAAACTTTTATAATCATCAGCCGTTTCAATGGTTTTCCAGCCTCCCTGTTTTTCAATTTCTCTGTACAAACGAAGAGCATCACGCAGTTTGTAGTACTGACTGAACATTTTGCTTTTCTTATCGTCATTGATGGTTGATTTTTTAAAAACAGAATCGGTTAAAACCTGATAATTGAGTTTTTTTCTCGGCAGAAGCCATTCCAGCGAAATGGAGGTTTTTTCATCAAATCCCCGGTATACCTTTTCGGCATAATAAAAGTACAGATTGGTAATCATCAGATCTGTATTGACCTTTGAAAGTTTGTTATCGGTACTGTTTTCAAAAACAGCATTGATTTCTTTGTACGGAAAATTAGCTTTTAAACCTTCTTCTTCCAGTCCTTTGTATTTGTTAAACAGCGTATTTCCAAATTCAACTACGCCTTTATTATCAAGCCATAACTGAGTCGATTTTTTTGTTTTATAAAGTGAAGACACTTCTGCCTGAAAATTTTTCAGTTTGGGATAGCTTTCATAAAATCCGGCAATAGCGGTACTGTCTATTAAAAGTTTAAGTTCAGGCACAGCTGCCTTTACTTTTTTGGGATTTTCTTCTTTTTTATCTCCTTTTGAGTTACAGGAAACAACCGTAAGCAAAAGCACAAAAGCAATAAATATAGATCCTGTTTTCATACTACTATTTTTAATAAAAATAGAAAAGTTTTATCAAATACAAATCTCTCTAAAAGATAAAAAAACGTCAAATTTAGGTATAAAAAAAGCCCCGAATACATAATATATTCGGGGCCGCCACTTTATAACTAACCTTATTTTAAATAACCGTTCCTTTTAAAGTAAGTACTTTTGGAGTTGTTTCAGCACTTGTCGTTACAGTAACTGTTTTGGTAAAAGCGCCTTTGTTAGCCGCATTGTAAGTTGCGGTAACTTTTGCAGATTTCCCCGGCTGAATTGGCTCTTTTGTATAATCTGTTGCTGTACAGCCGCAGGATCCCTGAACATTGGTAATCACTACTGCTGTTTTTCCCGTATTTTTAAATTCATATACAATAGCTTTTGGAGTTCCCTGCGGAATTTGTCCAACATCAATTGTTTCCGCTTTCCATACAATAGTAGAAGCTGCTGTTCCGTCTGTTACTTTTTCACTAACCATAGATTTTACCGGTGCAATTGCCGAAAAAGACATTAGGCCTAAAGCCAGTGCAAGCATTGAAATTTTAAAGATTTTCATAGTTAAATATATTAAATGGTTTATAGTTCGATTTCTACATTCCAAAAGTACTTCTGATAAAAACAAATCGCTGTTAACCGGTTTCAAATGTTTGTTAACGACTTGTTAATCGTTAATTTTCACTATAAAATTGATTAATATTACACTTTCTAAAGTCTTGTTTTCTTGAAAATAAATAAACTTAATAGTATTATAATCCTCGGACTGGTGGCTATCATCAGTATCCTGGTGGCACAGCTGCTCTGGACAAAAGAAGCTTTTACCATTGAACAGAAAAAGCTGAGCCAGAAAGCTCATATCGCTCTTTTGGAAGTAGCCAAAAAATTATATGAAGGCACTAATCATGAACTTCCGGCACAAAATCCGGTTCAGAAAATTGCCAATGACTATTATATAGTTAATGTTGACAATGAATTTGAACCCGATATCCTGGAATTTTACCTTCGGAACGAATTCAAAAAAATGAATATTACGACTGATTTCGAATATGCCATGTACAACTGCCAGAGCGACGAAATGATCTATGGCGATTACATTTCATTGTATAAGAAAAAAGCAGAATGTAAAAAAACGGTCTATTTCCCAAAGCATAAAAATCTGGTATATTATTTTGCCGTTCGTTTTCCCAATGAAACCACTTATTTGTTCAGTTCCATGCGTTTCTGGTTTATCCTTTCCATTGCTTTAATTCTGATTTTATTAATTTATGTGTATTCGATTTTTACACTTTTACAGCATAAAAAATATTCAGAATTACAGCGTGACTTTATCAATAATATGACGCATGAGTTTAAAACGCCTTTATCGTCTATCCTTATTGCTTCTAAATATTTAAGTGAACAGCATCCCATTAAAGACGATAAGAAACTGCATACTTATACTGAAATCATCATCAATCAGAGTAACAAACTCAATCATCATATCGAAAAGATTTTAAATGTTGCCAAATCCGATTATGTTCCTCTGGAATTAAAAAAAGAACCTGTACTGATTGTTCCGGTAATTGAAGAAGCAATCGAAAATATACAGCTTAAATATCCCGAAGCTGTAATAAAAATTGATACTGGATCTAAAGAATACTGCTTAGAAACCGATGTTTTCCATTTTGGCAATCTGGTATATAACCTTTTGGACAATGCGGTTAAGTATTGCAATAAAACCCCGGAAATCACTATTAGAATCACCGAAGGAAAATCGGTTTTAAAATTACAGTTCATTGATAACGGAATTGGAATTGCGGGTAAAAAATTATCTTTTATATTTGATAAATTTTACCGTATCCAAAACGAAAAAAGCAATGAAGTTACCGGTTTTGGACTGGGATTATATTATGTAAAAGAAATCTGCAGTCTGCAGAACTGGAAAATAAAAGCTGAAAATAATACCGAAAACGGAGTTACCATAACTTTGTCAATTCCCCATAAAAAATGAAAAATTTCAAAATACTGTATACCGAAGACGACGAAACCCTCGCTTTTTTAACGAAAGACAATCTGGAGCAGAGCCATTATGAAGTGGTACACTGCACTGACGGAAAATCGGGTTTGGAAGCTTTTAAAAATGACAATTTTGACATTTGTATTTTTGATATCATGATGCCCAAAATGGACGGTTTTGAACTTGCCGAAGAAGTGCGTAAAACGGACACGGATATTCCTATTATTTTTCTTTCGGCCAAAACTTTAAAAGAAGACCGTATAAAAGGACTTCGTCTGGGTGCCGATGATTATCTGGTAAAACCTTTCAGTATCGAGGAATTGATTTTAAAGATTGAAATTTTCCTCAAACGTTCACAGAAAAACAACAAAACAGAGAAATCAGTTTACGAGATCGGGAAATACCAGTTTGATACCAAAAATTTCATTCTTTTTAATGAAGAAGAAAAAGTGGGGCTTACCCAGCGTGAGGCTGAACTGCTAAAATTGTTTATAGACAACAAAAACTTAGTTCTTAAAAGAGAGCAGATTTTAACAGCTCTTTGGGGAACCGATGATTACTTTATGGGAAGAAGCCTTGATGTTTTTATCTCGCGTTTACGTAAAATTTTATCGAATGAAAAAGGAATTTCAATAGAAAACCTTCACGGTATCGGATTTCGTTTTTCTGTAGTGTAATACTGTTTTTAAATAATAACAATTCTGTTAAAAATAAAAAAAAATCTGTAAGACAATTTTGAAAAATCTTTGTATTTTTAAGTTCTAATTCCCCCAGATATGAAAATACATCACTTGCGAAATGCCACATTGGTAATTGAAACAGAAGAGCATGTTATTCTTGTCGATCCCATGTTAGGAAAACGAAAAACAATTGCTCCTTTTACTATTTTTCGATATAAACCTAAACGAAATCCACTTGTGGCCCTTCCTAAAAACAGCAGGGAAATTTTGAGCCGGGTGACTCACTGCTTAATTACACATTTGCATCCGGATCATATCGACAAAGGCGGGGAAGTTTTTTTACGACGAAACAGTATTCCGGTAATCTGTAGTGTAAAAGATGAAAAATCACTTTCACTTAGAGGTCTAAACATCGTACAAACTCTAGAGTACTGGGAGCCTCAGCCCTTTTTAAACGGAAGAATTATTGGCATTCCGGCTGTTCACGGATATGGTTTTATAGCCCGGCTGATGGGAAATGTGATGGGTTTTTATATAGAACTTACTAATGAAAAATCTGTTTATATCAGTTCAGACACGATTTTTACTGATGACGTTCAAAAAGCTTTAATAGAGTTAAAACCGGATATCGCAACCGTGGCCTGCGGAACTGCAAGATTAGATATTGGCCAGCCTTTATTAATGCGAATGAATGATATTTTGAAATTTACAGCACTTGCCCCGGGAAAAGTATTTGCCAATCATCTTGAAGCTTTAAATCATTGCCCTACAACTCGTGAACAGCTCAAAAGAGCCTTAACAGAAAACAATCTTTTATCAAAAGTGGCCATTCCGAGTGACGGTACCAGTGTGGAGTATTAAATTATAAAACCAGCAGCCCAAATTCCCTTAAAGTATTGACCGGTTTTGAATACCAAAACAGTTCAAAATCATCTAATGATGTTTCAAAATCATTTTTAACTTCCTGAAAAGTATAATTTTTAGTACCTGAAACCGCAATTTTAGACAGCATCTGAACCAGCCATTCGCCTTCTTCTTTACTGGTCTGAACTACAAAACTTTCTTTTTTATCATGAAAAGTTAAGGCGGTCATTTCCCAGCTTCGGCCTTTCTTTGATTTGGTGAACCTGTCAACCGAAGGTTTACCGCCAAGCCAGACTACTTTAGCATTGGGTTTGGTATTAAAATCATTTTGTTCTTCGAGTGCATTAAAGATAAAATCGGGATGAATTTTGGTTTTCGGAATTTTGAAATCAAACCAATCCTGCAGTTCATAATCAAAACAAATCCCGTGCATGAAATTAAACAGTGATTTCTTTAGTCCAAAACTAAATTTGTCGTGATTAATTCCAGTTGAATCGATATATTCAACATCATTGTTAGCAAAAGTTCCTATGGTTTCTGTTTTCTTGGTTACACCAAATTGCTCCGGATATAAGCCAACCGGACTATGGGCTGTCAGCGCAAACTGATGCCAGAATCCCGACTGTAAAACCCCGGCTTCAAATAACTGACGAACCATTTCCAGACTATCCACCGTTTCCTGAATGGTTTGTGTAGGATAACCATACATCAAATAGGCATGCACCATAATTCCGGCTTCGGTAAAATTACGCGTTACTTTGGCTACCTGCTCTACTGTCACCCCTTTATCAATCAGTTTCAGTAATCGGTCAGAAGCTACTTCTAAACCACCCGAAACCGCAATACAGCCGGAAGCTTTCAGCAGTAAACACAAATCTTTAGAAAAGCTTTTTTCAAACCGGATATTCGTCCACCAGGTTACTGCCAGTTTACGTTTCAAAATTTCAAGAGCCAGAGCCCTCATTAAAGCAGGCGGAGCAGCCTCGTCTACAAAATGAAATCCGTTTTGACCTGTCTGTTCGATGAGTTCCTCCATACGATCGCATAACAGACTAGCTGCAACAGGTTCGTATACTTTTATATAATCCAGAGAAATATCACAAAACGTACATTTTCCCCAATAACAGCCATGTGCCATGGTTAGTTTATTCCAGCGGCCGTCACTCCACATTCGGTGCATGGGGTTTACGATTTCGATAACCGAAATGTATTTATCCAAAGGCAGATCTGAATAATCCGGCGTTCCCACCTGTGCTTGTTTATAATCGTGTTTCAGCGAATTGTTTTTATAAACTACTTCTCCGTTTTCCAGTAAAAAAGTCCTTTTAAAAGCATTATAATCCGGGTTTTCCAGATTGGATATCAATTCCTCAATCGGAACTTCCCCGTCGTCTAAAGTGATAAAATCGAAAAACTCAAAAACCCTTTTATCCGAAAGGGAACGCAGTTCTGTATTAGGAAAACCACCGCCCATTGAAATTTTAATATCGGGATGGTTTTGTTTTACCCATTGTGCGGATCGGAAAGCACTGTATAAATTTCCCGGAAAAGGAACCGAAATTAAAAATAAAGTTGGTTTGACTTCTTCGATTTTCTCTTTCAAAATCGAGATTAAAATCAAATCAATATAAGTCGGCTTCTGCTGAAGCGCCTCATACAATTCATCAAACGAATTGGCACTTCGTCCTAATCGTTCAGCATAGCGGCTGAAACCAAAATTTTCGTCGATACATTCTACAATAAAATCTGAAATATCTTCCAGATACAAAGTAGCCAGATGTTTGGCTTTGTCCTGAGTCCCCATGGTTCCAAAAGCCCAGTCCAGTTCTTCCAGCTGTGCAAAACGGGAAGCTTCGGGCAGAAAATCTTCCTGACAGATCTGTAAAGCCAGAGTGGGATTTTTTCCCTGCAGAAACTGAATAACAGGATCGATTGTTTTAGTATATTCGTCCTGCAATGCAAAAATACGTTTGGAATTATCTGAGATTTCTGAATTAAAAACCTCAAACTTTGAACCTGCAGCTTCAAACAAATCAATAAGTCCTTTTTTCGAAAACAATTCCAGAATCACATCAATTCCCAGGTCTGCCTGTACCGATTCTATATTTTTGGTATTCAGAAAACCTTTTATATACGCGCTTGCCGGATACGGGGTATTCAGCTGCGTAAACGGAGGTGTAATGACAAAAAGTTTTGTTTTCAAGACGTATTATTTTTTTGCAAAAATACGGGATATTTGGCGACTTTTCAGGAAAAGATTTTGGGAGAAGATATTAATTCATATAAGACTCTGAGTAAACAAAAAAGTCTATAAAAATGCAGGGGATCTTTACAGACTTTTTTACTATTTTAAAACTTATTCTTTAAGCTGCCATGACATACTCAATAAGCAATACCATTAAAACAAGCAGTACTTTTACCATCTTCAATAATTTATTATAGTGTTCCTTTCTTTTTCAGGTTCTTATATTTGAAATAAGAATAAACAATGGGAGCAATTGCTATAGTAAGAACAATTACCAAAATTGCTTTAGAGAAAACAGCACTTTCAAAAATCAGGCTCCCCAAAATAATAAGCAGTCCGGCGGCAAACCAAAGTTTCCCGGCAAAAACATGTGTTGTTTTCCATACTTCGGGATACTCTAAAGTCCAGGGCGTTTTAATTCCGATAAAATAATTGGGTTGTATTACTTTGAAATAATTACCTAAAACCACAAACAAACCACCAAGCAGAGCAAAGACAAAACCCGGATTTGAAGAAGACTGGCTTTTAGTACTGTACACAATAAACATGGCTAAAAAAGACATAAACAAAACCATAATAAATTTAAGCTGGTAGAGCTTTCCTCCCATTAATGCCATTCTTTTTTTAGGGTCGATTTTTGATACCAGAGACAAAATCGCATAAGTTAAAACGGGAAGCATAAACAGCATAAGAATCAATGTAAATTTACTTCCCCACCTGTCTATTTCTCCGCTGCCATTCCAGTGAACAGGAACCCTTTCCGGCAGACTGCTCCAGATTAGGGCCAGATAAACAAAAGGAGTTACAACAATTCCGATCAGCGGAAGCTCTTTTTTTAATTCTAAATTCATTTTATTATTTTTTAAAGGTTAGTATCCATTGCAAAACATCTTCCATAATGGTCGTATTTATGGAATAAATGATAAACTGTCCGTTTTTTTCAGACGTAATGAGATCAGCTCGTTTTAAAATATCCAAATGATGCGAAATACTAGGCTTTGAAATAGTAAAAGCATCAGCAATTTCACCTGCCGACCTGTCTTTCTCTTTTAAAAGATCCAGAATTTCTCTTCTGGTAGGATCATTTAAAGCTTTAAAAATATCATTCATAAATCATTTACATATTTAGACAAATATCTAAATACTTTTTTAAGCGGCAAAAAAAAAAGCAGTATTATTTTTAATACTGCTTCCTCAATTTATTTAAAACAAGATTTTAAAATTTATGTTCGTCTTTACTGATTACCAAAAATGAAATCAGAGAAATAAGCGCTGCACCTACTAAATAAAAGCCTACATAACTAACATCATATTTCTTCGCCAGCCAGATAGCAATCATAGGAGCAAAGGCTGCCCCCAGAATTCCTGCCATATTAAAGGTTAAAGACGCACCAGAATAACGAACATTAGTTGGAAACAATTCAGATAAAAAAGTTCCTAAAGGGCCGTAAGTAAAACCCATTAAAGCCATTCCGATACAGGCGAAAGTAGTTACTAAAACAATATTTCCGGTACTTAAAAAGAACGGAAAGAAAAACCCAAACACTGCAATGGCAGCCGTAGCCAGAATAAGCATTTTACGGCGTCCGATTTTATCTGCGACAACAGCCGAAACCGGAATAAAAAGAGCGAAAAACAATACTGAGAATAACTGAATCAATAATCCGTCTCTTTTAACAATTCCTAAATCAGAGGTTGCCCAGCTCAAGGTAAACACAGTCATTAGATAAAAAACCAGGAAAGTGGTAATCGCCGCAAACGTTCCAAAAATCAATTGGTTTTTATACGATTTCACTAATTCTAAAAAAGGAACTTTTACTTCTTCTTCGTGTTTTTTAGCATTTTCGAAAGAAGGTGTTTCTGTAATTTTCGTTCTGATATAAAACCCAACAATTACCAAAAGTGCACTCGCAATAAAGGGAATTCTCCAGCCGTAGTCCATAAAATCTTCGTTGCTCATGGAATCTGTCAATAACAGAAAAGTTCCACCTGAAAGCAGTAATCCTATTGGAGCGCCCAATTGCGGAAACATGCCGTACCAGGCCCGTTTATGCGGCGGGGCATTTTCGATTGCCAGCAATACGGCTCCTCCCCATTCGCCTCCTAAACCAACACCCTGTCCAAAACGGCAGAGCATTAATAACAACGGCGCAGCAACACCTATACTGGCATAACCCGGAAGGAATCCAATTGTAACCGTAGAAATCCCCATGGTAAGCAGTGCCGCTACCAATGTAAATTTACGTCCGATTTTATCTCCGTAATGTCCAAAAAAAGCAGAACCTAACGGGCGCGATAAAAAAGCTATCGAAAAAGTGGCCAGAGATTCCAGTGTCGCCATAGTTGGATCTGAACCTGGAAAAAATAATTGTGGAAAAACCAATACGGCTGCATTGGCATAAATATAAAAATCAAAAAATTCGATTGTAGTTCCAATTAAAGAACCAAAAAGAACATGTTGTAAGGAGTTCTTCTTTTTTAGGTTAGCTTCCATGTAAAATAGATATATCTTTTTTTTGCTTACAAAAATAGAGTTTCATTATTAATAATTCATATTCACAGCCATTAGTTTTAAAACACAGTTATTATTTTAACAAATTACCTGCATTTTACATTTTAAAAAACATGCTTTCATTAAAAACTAAAAACCTGATACATTGTCGTTTAAAATAAAAATCAAAAATCAAATCTTAAGCAATCGTTAAAACCGTTTTTAACTGTATATTTTCATTAAATTTACAGCTTACAAAAATAAATTTACAATTATGCCTACCGACTGTATCAGCTATCAAACTTCAGGATATTTTTCTAAATTGATACAAAACTATTTAGACCAGAAACCAGAATTAAAACCGCTGTACAACCATTTTCCCTCTATAGAAAATTTCGAAAAACAAATTGCCGAAAAAGCATCTAACTTTGATAACCGCAATCGCATTCCTTTGGTTGCGACTTTAAAGAAGCAATACGAAAATATTGAACTTTCAGATGCATCCGGACAAAATATTGAGCTTCTGGCGCTTGAAAATACGTTTACGATTACAACGGGACACCAGCTTAATTTATTCAGCGGCCCTTTGTATTTCTTATATAAAATCATTTCAACAATAAACCTCACCAAAGAATTAAAATCGAAATATCCATCTTATAATTTTGTTCCGATTTACTGGATGGCAACAGAGGACCACGATTTTGAAGAAATCAATTATTTTAATTTTAAAGGAAAAAAATTCCGATGGAATAAAGAAAGTACAGGTCCCGTTGGACGTCTTTCTACAGAAGGACTAACGGAGTTCTTCGAAATTTACGCTCAGGAATTAGGTTCAAGCACCAACGCCAATACCTTAAAAAAACTTTTTGAAGACGCTTATTTAAAACATGACAAACTTGCCGATGCTACCCGTTTTCTGGCCAACAGCTTATTTGCAGCTTATGGCTTAGTAATTATCGACGCTGACGATGCCGATTTAAAAAAAGCATTTATTCCGTTTGTTAAAGAAGAACTGGAAAACCAGACTTCTTATAAAGCCGTTCAGAAAACTCTTGAAAACTTTGGTGATTATACGGTTCAGGTAAACCCGCGTGAAATCAACTTGTTTTACATCGAAGACCATTTACGCGAAAGAATCATTTTTGAGAACAATGCCTTCCTGGTTAACAATACAAAACAATCTTTTTCAAAAGAAGAGCTGTTTACACTTTTAGAAAACCATCCTGAAAAGTTTAGTCCCAACGTTATTATGCGTCCGCTGTATCAGGAAATCATACTGCCTAACCTGTGTTATATCGGCGGCGGCGGAGAGATTGCTTACTGGCTGGAGCTAAAAGCTTCTTTTGAAGCTGTAAACATCACTTTTCCGATGCTTCTGGTTCGTAATTCTGTTTTGCTGGCCACAGAAAAACAAGCTAAAAAAGCAGACCAGCTTCATTTGAGCTGGAAAGATTTATTTACAAAACAAGAAAATCTGATCAATGCTGTTACCCATAAAATTTCAGCATTCCCAATTGATTTAACCCCTCAGAAAGAAATATTGAAGGCCCAGTTTCAATATCTTTACGAACTGGCAGATCAAACTGACAAATCTTTTTCGGGAGCTGTGAAAGCTCAGGAAGTAAAACAAACCAAAGGTTTGGAAAATTTAGAAAAACGGTTACTGAAAGCACAAAAAAGAAAACTGCACGATCAGTTACAGCGAGTTACGGATCTACAGTGCGAACTGTTCCCAAATAACAGTTTACAGGAACGCCAAAGCAATTTTTCTGAATTTTATCTGGAAAAAGGAGAACAGCTCATTCCGCTTTTAGTACAAAAATTAAAACCGCTGGAAATGAATTTTAACATTATAACCATTTAAAAAAATAGCCGCGAATTCACGAATTTTCATTTAATTAATTCATGAATTCGCAGCAAAAAAATAAGTAATAGTTCCGGGAAACCAAATAACCACCTATCTTCTCAAAAGTATTACTCTTAAAACCAAATAGCGATTTTTAAAAAATATTAACTAACCCATTTACCCAAAACCAATGGTAAAAGAACGCTTAATTTCGCTAGATGTCTTTCGTGGACTCACTATTTTATTAATGACCATCGTAAACAACCCGGGCGACTGGGGACATGTTTACCCGCCGTTATTACATGCCGACTGGCACGGCTGCACACCAACCGATCTGGTATTTCCTTTTTTTGTTTTTATAATGGGAGTCGCCGTTCCGCTTGCCATGCCTGACAAATTCTATGACGGCACCACTTTCAACAAAATCCTCGTACGTTCTCTTCGAATGTTATGTCTCGGGATTTTCTTTAACTTTTTTGGAAAAATTCAGCTTTTCGGACTTGAAGGAATTCCGCTTTTAATTGGCCGTCTTGCCATTACAATTGCTGTTGGTTATGCCTTAATGGGGAATTTCAGTTCCAAAATTAAAAACATTCTGGCATTTTCGATTCTGTTTCTATACTTGTTTCTCGCTTACAGCGGTATAGAAGCCTATAGCGACGTAAGACTGCCCGGAGTTCTGCAGCGGATTGCTGTGGTCTATTTTGTAGTTTCGCTACTCTATTTAAAAACATCTCAAAAGACACAAATTATAACGGGAATCGTTTTACTTTTAGGCTATTGGGCCGCAATGACTTTAATTCCGGTTCCGGGAATAGGCGAAGCCAATTTAGACAAAGGAACCAATCTGGCCTCCTGGCTGGACAGTGTACTTTTAAAAGGACACATGTACCGCGGAACCGTCACCTGGGATCCTGAAGGAATTTTAAGTACCATTCCGTCTATTGTAAACGGAATTATTGGATTATTAATTGGCCAGGTTTTACAACGTGATACCACTAAAATCCTAAAAGCCCAGAAAATGGGAATTGCCGGAACAGTGCTGCTGTTTTTAGGGCTAATGTGGGATTTGATTTTTCCTATCAATAAATCACTCTGGACCAGCAGTTATGTTTTGTACACAACAGGATTAGCCACCGTTTTCCTGACGATTTTATACTATATCATCGATATTGCCAATTACAAAAAAGGGTTCAAACCTTTTTTAATATGGGGAGTAAATCCTATGATTGTTTTCTTTACTTCACAGATTATCCCTCAGGCGCTGGTCATGATCGAGTTTCAAAATCCGCATAATACTTCTGAAAAAATCAATCTTTTAAACTATCTGTACGGTTTCTGGATTGCGCCGTTTTTCAGCAATCCCATGACCGCTTCACTAGCCGGAGCTTTAGTTTATGTAGGGATATGGACTTTTATTTTATGGATATTCTACCGAAACAAATTAATCTTCAAAGTTTAATTTTTTTACCATATAAGCAGTATAAACTGATTTTAGCAATACGTTATAGTCTGCAGCAAATAGGCCTCGCAGCTATTTAGATGAAACTTATATCACTTATAGGATAAAAAAAAATACTTTTCTTATCCAAAACCTCATTCTAAGCTATTTAAATTGTGAATTTATTAAAATCAATTCACAAAAAAAGTCTACTTTTGCACAAAATTTAATAAAATAAAAAATGGCAACAAATAGAACTTTTACAATGATTAAACCAGATGCTGTTGCAAACGGACACATCGGGAATATCTTAGCAATGATCACTAATGGTGGTTTTAAAATCGTTTCATTAAAATTAACTCAGTTAACTGTAGCTGATGCAAAAGCATTTTACGCAGTTCACGCAGAAAGACCTTTCTACGGAGAATTAGTTGAATTTATGTCACGCGGACCAATTGTTGCTGCAATTTTAGAAAAAGACAACGCAGTAGAAGATTTCAGAACTTTAATTGGAGCTACAAACCCGGCTGAAGCTGCTGAAGGAACTATTCGTAAAGCATACGCAACTTCTATTGGAGAGAATGCCGTTCACGGATCTGACAGCGACGAAAACGCTGCTATCGAAAGTGCATTCCACTTCGCAGGAAGAGAGCAGTTCTAATTTCAGATTAGATCATACAAAAAAACCGTTTCAAATTTGAAACGGTTTTTTTTATAGTAAAAAATATCGATTAAAGCTTATCTGACTTTTTAACGATTTTTTCAATTTTTTCATCAAGATCTTTTAATAGCTCTTCTAAGGCACTTTCGCACATAGGCAGTACTTTTTCAAGACTTAAAACAGGAACTCCTCCTACGATTGTTCCCGTTTTCTTAGAGGTTGCCCCCTCAGAAAAAGCAAATACTTTTTTCCCCGTTTTATCATACAAAGCGATTCTTGCATAAGCTTTCATTTTTACCGTTCCTGTTCCGCCAACAGCAAATCCTTTTACTACAGCAAAATGAATTTCGGTAAATAAAACACCATCAGCAGCCTCTTTAAACATTTGAGCAGATGCCTCTTCATTGGCAGAACCGTTCATTCCTTCATAAATATATTTATATCCCGGATAGTTAATAATCGTTCCGCTTTCTCCGTCTTCTCTCGCAAATTTAGGTGTAAAAGCAATATATTCCGGTTTTTGAGTCACTTCAGTTTCAGGAAGCAGATCAAACGGGAATTTTTTAGCATAATCATTAAAAAAAGCAGTATGGTATTTCTCTAAAATAGGAGCAAGATTAAAGTTTGGATTATTTCCCAAATCAGCTATCGCAGCCAGCCCGTTCAATCCCAGTTCCGAAAGATTTATTGTTTTATCAGTATAAAACGAAACAACGGCCACTTTTTTCTTTTGTGAATAACTAGTTAAGGCAGATAATACAGTTAAAATAAGTAAGATTCTTTTCATTCTTTTTTAAATTGTTTTTGGTTATTAATTAGATTTATTTTGTAAAAAATTAAGTGCCCAAATGTATCGTAAAAAAAAAACACTTCCCAACAGAAGTGTTAAATTTATTTTAAAATCAGAATTAATCTTATTAAAAAAGCCGCTGCTTATCTCAGAACCACATCCTTTACCACTTCCCTTCCCAGCTCTTCATTAATCATCTTAACGATTTTAGATTTTCCAAGCGTCAGTTCTTCCCTCAGTACAGATGACCCCAGTTCTACATAAAGCGTACTTCCTTTCAAAACTACATTTCTGGTATAGGTATTAACACCATTTCCCATTAATTGTCTCCAGGCTTCCCTTACATCAATCTCATCCATACCCGGCTGCAGTTTATTTACCTGAATAATCTGCTGCAGAACCGCCCCAATCGTAGTTTCGTTATTTAGTCTTTTTGCCATCGTTTAAAATATTTATTGGTCCTGCTTTTTTATAATGATATTCTTTATTCTGGTCATTTTTCACTACAAAAGTATCATCTGTAACCGAAATCAGCTCTTCACTCCATTTAGCATAATCTGTCTTATAATCCAGAAATGTTCCTTTATCTGTAAATCTTACCGAAAAATCCTCATACGTATCCGTAGTCAAAAAAGTACCATCCAGCTGGGCCATCACTTTAGTACGGGTTCCTTTGGTTCCCTTTATCGTAAAAAAATCAAAGTTCTCGTTCATTCCGTATGCTTTTTCTTCCCCCTTATCAAAAACCACTTTTTCAATTTCCCAATAACCGTTCAGTTTTGCAATATCTGTCGGTTTTATTTCCTGTTTACAGCTTACCATCAAAAGTGATAAAACCAAAATCATAAAAGTGTTTTTCATAATTGTATGTTATAATAAGGAGCTGTTCCTGCTGTACGTTGTATCTTTTTCTGTCTAAAAAAGCCAGAAAAAGGATGCCGCTTCCATCAGGGCTAAGACTCCCGTTTTCAAAAGAAAATTTAGTGATTGGCAAAGATAATCCATAAGAAATAAAAATTTACAAATGCTATTAAACTATTTTACATATTTTTGGTCAAAGCCCCAAACAACCAAAAAACAAAAACCATGACTAAGACTATTTGTACCCTCTTAACGGCTTTACTACTCGTAAGCTGCAGTAAAGATACTTCAGAACCGGACCCGGTTCCTGCTCCATCAGAAAGCCTGTATTTTCCTCCTTTAACGGGAACCACCTGGGAAACCAAATCCATAGCCGATTTAAAATGGAACCAAAGTGCCGTACAGCCGCTTCTGGATTATTTAGAGCTTAAACATTCTAAATCTTTTATTATTCTGGTAAACGGAAGAATTGTATTAGAAAATTACTTCAACAACCATACAGCCACAACAAGCTGGTATTGGGCCAGCGCCGGAAAAACACTAACTTCAACTGTAACCGGAATTGCACAACAGGAAGGCCTGCTTAATATAAACAACAAAGTTTCTCAGTATTTAGGAACCGGATGGACCAGTGAAACCCCGGCACAGGAAAATTTAATTACCTGTAAACATTTACTAACCATGACATCGGGTCTGGACGACTCCACCGATGACGTAGACCCGGCGGACTTAAAATACAAAGCCGATGCCGGAACCCGATGGGCTTATCATAACGTATATGTAAAATTACAGGATGTAGTTGCCAAAGCGAGCGGACAAACCTGGGAAAGCTACTTTAACACTAAACTGAGAGACAAAATAGGAATGAACGGCACCTGGGTCCAGCTCGGCGTAAACAGTGTTTATACAAGTAACTCCCGCAGTATGGCACGTTTTGGTTTATTAATGCTCAACAAGGGAAAATGGGAAAACAATGTGATTCTGAACGAAGATTTTTTTAATCAGGCAACAGCCACTTCGCAGAACATCAATTTAGGATACGGCTATTTATGGTGGTTAAACGGAAAAAGTTCGTATCATTTACCACAATCCCAGCTTACATTTCAGGGAAGTGTAATTCCAACCGGACCCACTGATATGTTTATGGCCTTAGGGAAAAATGACCAAAAAATCTATGTAGTTCCCAGTAAAAACATGGTAATCATAAGAATGGGAGATGCAGCAGATAATGAAAATCTGGCTTTATCTGATTTTGATAAGGTTTTATGGCAAAAAATCAGTGCTTTGTATCAATAAATTCTACAACAGCTGCCAGCCTTTTTCTTTAAGAAAATGTTTGCAGTCTGTACAAAAATCTTTTTCTTCATCCAGCGGGTTTCCTCCTTCGGCATCGCGCATTAAACACGTTTTAATTCTGCAATGAGGCAAACCTGCTGTATGTCCCAGTTCATGCAGCACCAGTTTATAAAACTGTTCTTTTTTGTTTTTAGAAGACAATCTAAAATCAGAAACTACACAGGCTTTTCCGGGACGATAGCCCAATCCCATTACGCCCCAGTCTTTGACATCATTTTTAGTCGTACTGATATCAGAATGTGACAACCCCACAATTACAGAATCACGGCCAATCTGATTACTAAGTACTTTAATAATACTATCGGCACGATACCGGTTTCTGGGTTTGTAATAAGAATTCTCGGGAAAAGGGATATTTTTTCTCAAAACAACATTTGAGTTAACAGGCTTAATTTCCGAAAGCACTCTTTTTGCCTGTTCAGGCTTAAAATTACCCAAAGGCTGGATAATTATAACTTTTTGCCTAGCGGCCTGACCTGTTTTATTTTCATTTTTCCCGTTTGTACATGACAATACAGCCAGAAGTATAATAAAACACAGACACCTCATCCAGAAACAAAAAGATTAGCGCTTTGTACGCAGTTTTTTCAAAATTCCCATAAAGAAAAATCCCAATCCTAATACTAATAAAATATAGTAAAACGAAAGACTTTTGTCTCTGGTAACATTCGCTATAACAAAGCAGACTACGCTTACAAAATAAAAAGTAAGCGGCGTAATATTTTTAAAAGAAGAAAAACTCATTAGGGATTATTTAAAAAAACTATCAACGAATTCATACTTATTAAAGACTTGCAAATCTTCAATTCCTTCGCCAACACCAATATATTTAACCGGGATCTGAAACTGGTCTGAAATACCAATTACCACTCCTCCTTTTGCTGTTCCGTCAAGTTTGGTAACAGCCAGTGACGTTACTTCTGTTGCGGCGGTAAATTGTTTCGCCTGTTCAAAAGCATTCTGACCTGTAGAACCGTCTAAAACCAAAAGTACATCATGAGGGGCATCGGCAACGACTTTCTGCATAACACGCTTTACCTTAGAAAGCTCGTTCATTAAGTTTACTTTGTTATGCAAACGTCCCGCAGTATCAATAATAACCACATCGGCATTTTGAGCTACGGCAGACTGCAAAGTATCAAAAGCTACAGAAGCAGGATCACTTCCCATACTTTGTTTTACGATAGGCACATTTACACGGTCAGCCCATACTTGTAACTGATCGATAGCAGCAGCACGGAAAGTATCGGCAGCACCTAAAACTACTTTGTGACCTGCCTTTTTAAACTGATAAGCCAGTTTTCCGATAGTCGTGGTTTTTCCAACACCATTTACTCCTACCACCATTAAAACATACGGTTTTTTATCTTTTGGAATTTCAAATTCGGTCGCTTCTCCGGTATTGGTTTCAGATAATAATCCGCCAATTTCATCACGAAGAATCTGATTGAGTTCCTCTGTTCCTAAATATTTATCTTCCGCTACCCGCTTTTCGATTCTTTCAATGATTTTCAAAGTAGTATTTACCCCAACATCAGAACCCACCAAAACTTCTTCAAGATCATCCAAAACATCGTCATCGACTTTAGACTTTCCTGCAACGGCTTTGCTTAACTTAGAGAAAAAAGTAGTTTTTGTTTTTTCAAGACCTTTGTCTAAGGTTTCTTTCTTTTCGGTAGAGAATAATTTTTTAAAAAAACTCATTTTTTTATTTATTGTTAGTTGTAGACTGATTTTCTCAGGTTCAGAAAAACAATCCTTATGTTTATAGAATGTCTGGTTGTATTTAATTTAACCCCGGTAGGACCGACATCCTTTAGCTGGCTTTTTTAGACAGGTAAAGATAAAGAGTATGACGGGAAAAAATGTTTAAAAAAACACAAATTGTCTTGTTTCTACAAATTTTTAAACAAATATAAAATAAAAAAGCTACTTCCGAAAGAAAGCAGCTTTTCTATATAATGTGATTGTAATTATTTCTTTTTCAAGAATTCATCAACTAATTCAGGAGCCATAATAGATTCTACGAATATATACGCACCTGTTTTTGGAGATTTTACCATTTTAATGGCTTTTGATAATCTCTTAGAAGATGTTTGTAACGATGCTACGGTTTTCTTTGCCATGATTCAAATGTTATTTGAAGTTTTTATAAAACTCAAATGGCCGAACCATTGAGATTTACAAAAATCTCTAATTATTACTTAATTTCTTTATGAACAGTTACTCTTTTTAAGATTGGATTAAATTTTTTAATCTCTAATCTGTCCGGAGTATTTTTTTTGTTCTTAGTTGTAATATATCTAGAAGTACCCGGAACACCAGAAGTTTTGTGCTCAGTACATTCTAAAATTACCTGGATTCTATTACCTTTCTTTGCCATCTTGCTATATATTTATTTAGGAAAAGATTATTTGATAAATCCTTCTGACTGCGCTTTTTTCAAAACGGCAGTGATTCCATTTTTATTAATTGTTTTTATCGTAGATGCTGCTACTCTAAGAGTAATCCATCTATCTTCTTCTGGAAGATAAAAACGCTTTTTAACTAAGTTTACAGAAAACTTTCTCTTAGTTTTGTTCATAGCGTGAGAAACGTTATTTCCTACCATCGCTCTTTTACCTGTAAGGTCACAAACTCTTGACATTATACTTATCTTTTATCGTTATTCAAAATCAGGGTGCAAAGAAAAGAAAAATAAACCATTGTAGCAAAAAATTATTGCACAATTTTTAAAATTTCTTTCTGCAGTATTTCCAAACTCTTAACAGTCGCTCTATCTATCACTTTTTCACGAGGTTGACCAAAGTTAAATTCTTCCGTAATTACTCCGTTTGGCGTCGCCAAAGCTATAAAAACAGTACCAATTTCAGCATCCGAGTCTCCTTTTAAAGGCCCTGCGTTACCCGTAGTAGCAATTGCATAGTCGGTTTTCAGTATCCCTTTCACATTCAAAGCCATAGCTGCCGCTACCTCAGCACTTACCACCGAAAACTGATCTATCAAATCCTGCGGCACTCCCAAAACATTCACCTTGGCTTCTGTTGCATACGAAACCACGCTTCCTTTAAAATATCGCGAAGCTCCCTGCACTGATGCTAAAAGCGAAGCCACTTTTCCTCCTGTACAGCTTTCAGCTGTAGAAACGGTTTTATTTTGTTTCGCCAGCAGTTTTCCTATTACCGTTTCAATTGTTTCATTTTCTTCATATCCCACTATAATATCGTGAATTATAGCATCTAAAGACTCTACATTTTCCTCAATTGCTTTTTCGAGTTCTTCTTTATCCGTGCCGCGGGCCGTCATACGCAGACGAACACGTCCCGGATTAGGCAGGTAAGCCAGCTTGATAAATTCCGGAAGACTGTTCTCCCAGTGTTCGATACGTTCTGCCACCAGGCTTTCTCCCTGACCGTACGTTAAAATGGTTTTATGAATAATATAAGGACGTTTATACTCTTTTACAATTTTGGGCACAATCTCATTTTCCACCAGATATTTCATCTCATACGGAACCCCCGGAAGCGAAACAAAAACGGTGTTTTCTTTCTTCATCCACATTCCCGGTGCCGTCCCCATTTTATTAGGAAGCACGGTACATTTTGACGGCACCAGCGCCTGATCTTTATTCAATTGCGAAATAGGCCTTTTATAAAACCCTTCAATCAGTTCTGTAACATGTGCCAGAACATCAGGATCCACAATAAGCTCATCGTCAAAATACTCACAGAATGTTTTTTTGGTAACATCATCTTTGGTAGGCCCTAAACCACCAGTTATAATAACAATATCAACCTTGTTTTGTAATTGGTCAAAAGTGTTTAAAATATGCTGTTTGTCATCACTTATAGAAATCATTTCATAAGTTTCAACACCTATGCGATCCAGCTCTTTGGCTATAAAATTGGAATTTGTATCTACGATCTGACCAATTAAAATTTCATCTCCAATGGTCACTATGGTTGCTTTCATATCTATAGAACTATTTTACTTATAAAATTTTATAAGCATATTATAAAGTAAGACTGAGAAATGATTTGAGGCAGGAAATAAAAAAGAAACCTCCTTTTTTATTCAAAACAAAATATACAATTAAAACAATCTGTAACCAGATAAAGACCTAAAAAAGAATCCCGTTTTTTTGACTCTAAAAAAGCGGGACCATTTGTTTTTTTTATAAATCAAAGTCTTTTTTAATTTCTTTAATAGCGTCTTTTACCTGTACTTTTATACTTTTAAAAGTTTCAATAATATCTTTTTTCTTTCCTTCTGCTTTTGTCCAGGCTTCTACCTGCAGAATCTCTTCAAAGGCAACATTAAGCCCCATCAAATCTAATGTCGGTTTAATTTTATGTGCATAGGAATAAGCATATTTATGATCCTTTTTCTTGATCCCTTCTTTGATTTGTTTTAGATCTTCAGGAACTTCCGTAACAAATAATTTTAGAATTTCGTTTACAAATTCAGGGTCATTGTCTGAAAGCGCATACACTTTCGAAAGATTGTACTTTAAAGCCATTATTTTACTTGTATTCTGAATAATTTTTTATCTTCTAAAAAGCCTTCCAAAACATCATTTGGTTGAACCGGCCCGACACCCGCAGGTGTTCCTGTAAAAATAATATCCCCAATTTTTAAGGTAAAAAACTGCGATACATACGAAATCAGTTCATCGATTTTCCAAAGCATCAGACTTGTGTTTCCTTTTTGAACGGTTTCGGAATTTTTTCTGAGCTCAAACGTAAGATTTTCTAACGAAACAAAATTACTTTTTGGCAAAAAATCTCCAATAACAGCAGAGCCGTCAAAGGCTTTTGCTTTCTCCCAGGGCAGTCCTTTTGCTTTTAATTTATCCTGTAAGTCTCTGGCTGTAAAATCGATACCCACACTGATATCGTCATAGTATTTATGTGCAAACTTAGGCTCAATATATTTTCCAACCTTGTTAATTTTCACAATTATTTCTAATTCGTGATGAACCTGCTCAGAAAATTCCGGAATTACAAACGGATGCTGCTTTAATAAAACCGCTGAATCGGGTTTCATAAAAACCACAGGTTCCTCCGGACGTTCGTTTTTTAATTCCTCTATATGATTGGTATAATTTCTACCGATGCAGATAATCTTCATTTTTTTTTAATTTTCAGTCACTGTTTTCAGTCGCAGTACTGCAAAATACCCAATCGGCCTCAGTTAAAACCGAATACGGAAACTGCGATTTAAAACTTACTTTGTATTTAACTTTCTTAACTTAATTCCCGTAAGTACTTTTTTGGTGTATAAAGGAAAATCGGCATTCTGGATCCAGCTGAAATAACCTGGTTCTGTTTCTAAAATCTTTTCCACTTTTGCCCCTTTGTGTTTTCCGAAAGTAAAGATTTCCTCATCATCTTTATCAAAGGCAATCATTCCGGCAAAGTCGGCTATTTTTTTTCGGGTTGTAAATTCAGACAACGATTTCATATCGTTTTCCAGTTCCGGATAACGGTCCAGCTGCGCTTTTAGAATTTCATAAGTCGCCATTGTATCGGCTTCTGCTGAGTGTGCATTATCCAGGCTTTTACCGCAGTAGAACTTTAAAGCGGCACTTAAGGTACGTTCTTCCATTTTATGAAAAATCGTCTGCACATCTACCGAAACTTTATTTTTCATATCAAAATCAACCCCGGCACGCAAAAGTTCTTCTGCCAGCAGCGGAATATCAAAACGATCTGAATTAAAACCTCCCAAATCACTGTCCTTTATCATATTGTGAATATGCGGTGCCAGTTCTGCAAAAGTAGGTTCATTAGCTACTTTTTCATCTGTAATACCATGTACAGCGGTAGTCTGTGGAGGAATTGGAATTGTAGGGTTAACCAGCCAGGTTTTACTTTCTTTATTTCCGTTTGGAAAAACTTTGAATATCGAAATTTCTACTATTCGATCTTTACCGATATCAATTCCTGTAGTTTCAAGATCAAAAAAGCAGATTGGTTTGTTAAGTTTTAATTCCATTTTTAAATTTTATAAGAATTACAAATGTAATTTTAAAAGGCGAATTTTCCGCCCCAAATCGCTATTTTTTTGACCAAAATTGACTTTATTTCTTTACTGCATTTTCAAAAACAGACAAAAACAATCTTCTTTTTCGTCTTTTTTACCCATAAAAAAACCCGAAAAACTTTTGATTTTTTTTTCGGGTTTCAAATTTATTTACAACTGCAGTTAGAAATCTCTCTCTACATCAAAAGCTTCTAAATACTCTGCTACTCTTTTCACAAAACTTCCTCCTAAAGCCCCGTCTACTACTCTGTGATCATAAGAGTGCGACAAGAACATTTTTTGACGGATACCGATAAAATCTCCTTCCGGGGTTTCGATTACCGCAGGCACTTTACGAATCGCTCCCAGTGCCAGAATACCCACCTGAGGCTGATTGATAATAGGCGTTCCAAAAACACTTCCAAAAGTTCCTACATTGGTTACGGTATACGTTCCGCCTTGTGTATCGTCTGGTTTTAACTTTCCGGCTTTAGCACGGTTTCCTAAATCGTTAACCGCTTTTGCCATTCCAACCAGATTCAACTGATCTGCATTTTTAATTACAGGAACAATCAAATTTCCGTTTGGCAAAGCTGCCGCCATACCTAAATTGATATTTTTCTTTTTGATGATATAATCTCCGTCTACCGAAATGTTCATTCCCGGGAAATCTTTCAGTGCTTTTGCAACTGCTTCCATCATGATTGGAGTAAAAGTCAGTTTTTCGCCCTCTCTTTTTTCGAAAGCCGTTTTAACCTTATCTCTCCATTTTACAATATTGGTCACATCCACCTCAATAAAGGACTGCACGTGGGCAGAAGTCTGTACAGAAGCCGTCATATATCCCGAAATCAGCTTACGCATTCTGTCCATTTCCACAATTTCGTCAGCTCCGTTTACAGAAACCGGTACCGCCTGCTGGCTTTTTTGAACTGTCGGTTCTGGTGCCTGAACTGTTTTTGGCGCTTCAGCTGCTGCTTTTGGCGTTTCAACAACTGGTACTGTTTCCTGAACCTCTTCAACTGCCTGCGGAGCTTGTACTACTCCGGCTTTGCGATCTTCTATATATTTTAAAATATCATCTTTAGTGATACGTGCGTCTTTTCCTGACCCCTGAATAGTATCTAATTCAGCAGCCGAAACCCCTTCCTCTTTGGCTATATTTTTCACCAAAGGAGAAAGAAACTTATCAGAACCTGAAAAATCCTGCGGTGCGGCAGCTTCTTTTACGGTCTCTATAGTTTTTTCAATTTCTGCAGCTTCAGCAGGTACAACAGTTTCGAATGCAGGGGCCGACTGCGGCGCATCCCCTTCTTCTGTTTCTATAATAGCAATGGTCTGACCTACCTGAACTAAATCATCTTTGCCAAATAATTGTTCAACTAAAATTCCTGATACTTCACTTGGCACTTCGCTGTCAACTTTATCTGTTGCAATTTCAAGTACTGCTTCATCAGCTTCAATTTTGTCTCCCACTTCCTTCAACCAGTTTGTAATGGTTGCTTCAGCTACACTCTCTCCCATTTTCGGAAGCCTTAATTCAAATCTTGCCATATTATTACTCTAAAGGGTGATTTTGATTTTATGATTGCGAAATTACTGAAAAAATTAATTAGAAATTACACTTAATATAATTTTTTACTCAATTTTCATGATTTGCCCTCTGTCATTTCTGGAATTACTTCCAATAATATACACTGCTCTTTTGGGCAAAATCTTAAAAGTAATGTTCTTATCTTTAAGAGTTTCTATGATTTTGATACATTTCTTGAATGAAACATAGTGATTATCCAAAATGATCTCCGCCTTTTTACCCTTTAAAATCAGGGGCGAATTTACCATTTTTTCTTTCTTGAAATCCAAAAAATGAACTTTATTTTCTAAAATCGAGGCTAGTTTTTCTGACAAATTCTCATTTTCGGAGCATAAAAAATACCTTTCCGGCAATGCTTTTTCACGGGGTTTTCCCTGAAACATTTTTACAAATGAAAAAAACAAAGCTCCTGTTCTGATAAAAAAACTAAAAAACCAGGATTTTTTAAAATGCTTTTGATAGAAAAAATTCATAGCCTCCTGAAATCGCTTCATATACAATTCATCTTTAACGGTACTTTCTCCTTTATAGTGTATAACGGTTGTGTCATGAAAATAGAAATTGTTTTTTTGAAGCTGCAATGCTCTGTACGACAAATCAATATCATCTGCATACATAAAACAATTTTCATCAAAACCTTCTAACTGCTGATACAGTTTTTTTTCCAAAAACATAAAGGCGCCTACCAGAATCTCTACTTTTCCGGTTTGGTTTTCGTTTAAATGCTGGGCATAATACCGATTAAAAAACTTTGATGAGGGAAATAGTTTATACAATCCGAAAATCTTGGTAAAAGCTACCCAGGGAGTCGGAATTCCGCGTTTACTTTCGGGAAGAAAACATCCGGTTCCGTCAATTAACTTACAGCCAATGATTCCCAAGTCCTGTTTTTCTTCGGCGAAAGCCAGAACTTTAACAAAAGTATCTTCGGCCACAACAGTATCGGGATTTAATATACAAATGTACTTTCCCCCGGCCTTTGCAACTCCAATATTATTTCCTTTTGGGAAACCAAAATTGGCATTGTTTTCAATCAGTTGTATTTCAGGAAAGCGGTTTTTCATCATCAGACAGCTGTCATCTGACGAATTATTATCAACTACTATAATTTCGGCATCAAGACCCGTTATCGCTTCCTGAACACTTAAAACACATTGTTCCAGAAAGTAACGTACATTATAATTAAGAATAACAACCGATAACTGCATTACAAATTTTAAAATTGATTTTGGGGAAAGTTAGAAATTTTCGGCCAAACCTAACCGCAATGACCAGTCGTTTTTACTAATTCCGTAATCGAGCACTAAATTACTGTTGTTTTTCTTGTTCCATTTAATACGCAGTCCGGTTCCTACAGCCGGGTTCCACTTTTTAAACTGATAAGTATCCAGCTTAGAGACCGAAGAAATATTCGTAAAAAAGACAGCCCCCCAGAAACCGTTTTTTGAAATATCGGTTCTGTATTCGGTTTCAAAATAAATAAGGGCATTACTTCTAAACCGGTTTCGGGTAAAACCTCTTCCGGTCCTGCCTTCGCGGTCCCAGCCAATACTGGGCAGATCAAGATAATGCGGTTTTCCGCCAAAAGTCGACCAGTAAAAAGCCCGATAAGCCAGAATGCGGTGTTTGTATTTATGAAAAGAATGATATTTTCGGGCATCCAAATAAACCGAATTCCATTTTTTACCTTCTACTCCGCTCGTATTCATTCGGTAATCTGCCTCAATGTACAAACCCTGTTCCGGATTTACGTTATTCCTACGGGAATCATAAAGTCCCTGAACTGCAATTCCAAAAGAATTTTCATTGGAGAAATCCCCGTTCATATACTCCACATAATCTGTTTCTCCGTCTATATAAGAGTCTTCGGAGATATTTTGATAATTATCCAGTAAAAAACCAAGTCCAAGCCGGAAGTTCCCCACAACTCTTCGGGTGGCAAACTGATAAAAGCGCCATTGCTGATAATCTAAAACAGACATTTTTTCGTCGGTATTATGACCTCCAAGACCATACGTATCCTGCGGATAAATCATATACCGGTAATCGCCCGTAAAATTCCAGTTATTGTCTTTCGTGTAAATATACGCCTGAATTGGAAAAACATACTGCCGGGTAAAACTAAAATAAGGTGAAAAAGATATCTGGGACATTTTTGTTGTATGACTGTCGCCAAGATAAAATGTGGTTAAAAAAGAAACGACTAATCCTGTATTTTTGTTGGCGTCAATGGGAACAGGAAGCAGTGAGAATGCTATTTTTTTATCCTGATTTTTGCGAACCGAATCATTTTTATGAAAAAGCTGGTACAGTACATCTAAAATATCTTTACTGCCAACAGCAATCGAATCATTCTGACCGTAGCAGAGATGCAGCTGAAAAAAGAAAAATAACCCCAATAGATTTTTTGCATTTTTCATAACGTAAACTTTTCATAAACAACACATTACAAAATTAAAATTTTATTCAGAAAAGTCACTTTTTTCAATACTAAAAAGAAAATCTTATTTTTGAGTTCCTCTAAACCCTCTTTTATGAAAGTCCCGGTACTGATTCGATCTGCTGCATTTCTTTTTTTTCTGTTTTTTATTTTATCCGGTTTCCTGCCGCCGAAAATTATTTCAAAAACAGATCTGGTAAAAACCTCAACCTGGTTCATAGCCGGCCCGGCCAAAGAAAACCAGGAAACAATCAACAGGATTCGAAAAGAAAAAGGTTTTGTAAAAGTTACAGCAAAAGAAAATCCTTCCGGCGAAATTGAACTGAATGTCATGATTACCGAATCGGGTTCAAATGACGGAGCGCCGACCCGTTTATCAGATCAGTCAAAATACCTTAGTATAACTTACAAAGCATCTCATCTTATAAAGCTGCAGGCCAGAGAAGGCAATAATGAAGGAACGGATTGTGTACATGGCGGCTCGCATCCAAGAACTGATCTGCCCGCTTCTCCTGAAAAATTTACAACCGTAAAAATTCCATGGACCAGCTTTAAACAAGACGGTGACCCGAACGGAAAACAACTAAACATTCATAATCTCTGCAAACTCAACTTTGTGAATTACAATCCGGTTTCAGGAGCGGTTTTAGAGATAAAATCGGTTGTTATAGAATAGTGTTCAGTTTTCAGTTTTCAGTCGCAGTGGACAGTTATAAACTGAGACTGAAAACTGAGACTGAGAACTGAGAACTCAAAGATGCAGCTGAATTTTAAACTTATTGAAGATTTTCATCACATACAGCATGATAACTGAGAACAGGAATGCCCAGAGAATTCCCGGCAGTCCTTCCCTGAAGTAACCCGGAATGATATGAATATTAATTACTTTGCAGAAATAGTAGATCACACCTGGTAAAATATAAATAAGCAGTGGATTGGCCGCAGCCGGCATAAAAAATTCACTCCATTTTGTTTTCTTTTTAACTTCCATCAGCCAGTATAAAAAGTAAAATAAAACCGTGCAAATTCCTGCTGACAGCATGGTCCACGATGGCGTTCCGTGTATTTTTGAAATTCCGTAATAAGGACGAAGAGCAAAACCTGTTACAAAAAACAAAACAATGAACAGGATCACCGGCCAATTGATGGTATGTTCCATTTTTCGGTCAAAGAACAAAAGCGAGATGATTATTCCTGCGGTTACCAAAGAAGCATGTGTCAAATGTCCGGCTATAAAACTAAGCCATGCCGGCAAATCCAGACCTTCGGTTAAATTAGCGGCATTGGCGGCTACCGAAATAACCAGAAAAGCAATCATAGCCCAAAGTCTGCCGGAAACCAGCCAGTAATAAATTACCGAAAAAAGATACGCCCAGCCAATCAACCCCAGAATTCCCCACCACTTTGGCGTAATCCCGATTTCGCCTGTTTCTTCCTGAACATATAAAAAATAAAGAGCAATTAAAACCAGTATGGCACCATACTGAAGGATATATTTTAAAACAGCCGAAAAATCTTTTGGATACTTGTTCCAAATAGCAATAGGCATTGAATAAGCAAAAAGTCCCCAAAGAGCTGGTGTGATTATCATTTTGGAAGCGTCGTAACCTTCACTGGAATTCACCATATAAACACCTATTATAATCAGAGCCAAAGCACGTTTTAACGTATGCGTCCAGATTACTTTTGGACGGTCTCCTTTTATTAAACGGGCATTAAAAGCAAAAGGAACTGACATGCCGACAATGAAAAGAAAAGCAGGAAAGACCAAATCAACAAAAGTCATCGCATCAGCATCGGCCGGCATATGTTTCATCCATTGCGGCACATTGACTATACTGGCCAGTTCATTTACAAATATCATTACAAAAATGGTAATTCCGCGCAGAGCATCAATTGAAATAATTCTCTGATTGTATAAATTCTCTTTAATTTTCATAAAATACTACTTTTTTATCAAATATAGTACAATTATAAAATGCCGGGTACAGGCCTTGTAAATTCTTTCAGAATATTTTTTCAGACATTACTATAAACAACATCATTTCTGTATTTTTGCAGCATGTTATCCTTCTTTAAATCAAAACCTTTTCTGAAAGACCTTTTAGCAGGCGATTATATCGACATTCATTCGCATTTACTTCCGGGAATTGACGATGGATCAAAAAACATCAAACAGACGGTAAAACTGGTAAAAGCATTTCAGGAACTTGGAATTTCTGATTTTATAACAACACCGCACATCAACCGTTATGTCTGGAACAATACCCGCCGGGATATCGAAGACAAGTATACTGAAACTAAGCTTTTACTAAAAGAGGAAGATCTGCATATTCCGTTTACGGCAGCAGCGGAATATTTTATGGATGACTGGTTTGAAAACCATCTTCAGGAACAAAATCTTTTAACATTAAAAGACCGTTATATTTTAGTCGAAATATCGTATCTGAGTGCCCCTTTAAATTTATACAAGATCATTTTCGAAATACAGCTTGCCGGTTATATTCCCATTTTGGCGCATCCGGAAAGATATACTTATTTTCACAGGAATTTTGGTGAATACGACAAACTAAAAAAAGCAGGATGTTTATTTCAGCTGAATTTACTGGCTGTAGTGGGCTATTACGGAAGTGAAATCACTAAAACAGCCGAACTTTTATTAAAGAAAGGCATGTACGACTTTGCCGGAACCGATGTCCATCATAGTAAACATATTGAAGCTCTGCATCAAAAAGTCAAAACAGATTTTAGTCCGGCTTTAAAAGAGCTTGTTACTAATAATATTTTCTTTAGACACTTGTAATTCAAAACTAGTAAGCGTTTTCTTCTCCTTTCAGAACATTAATAATAGTTCTGACAATAATTTTAATATCCAGCAGTAAACTCCAGTTTTCAATATACCAGATATCGTATTCTACACGATTCTCCATATCCGAAAGTTCTTTTGTTTCTCCCCTGAAACCGTTTACCTGCGCCCAGCCTGTTATGCCCGGTTTTGCAAACTGACGCACCAGATAATTATTAATCAGTTCACTATATTCGTTTGCCAGATTGATCATATGCGGCCTTGGTCCTACCACTGACATATCTCCCCAAAAAACATTAAAAAACTGCGGCAGTTCGTCGATACTGGTTTTCCGGATAAAAGCACCAAATTTTGTAACCCTGCTGTCGCCTCTTCCGGCCTGTTTATTATCGGCCAGATCGTTTATGTACATACTTCTGAATTTCAAACAGGTAAACGGACGGTTATCCCGCCCCGCTCTTTTCTGTTTAAAAAAAACGGGACCCGACGATTCTAATTTAATAATCAGCATGACCACCGGAAACAGCCATGGAAACAGCAGCAGTATCACTAAACCGGAAAAACACACGTCAAATGCCTTTTTAATAAGTTTATTGGCTGCAAACTCCAGCGGTTCACGACGAAACATTAAAACCGGTGTGTTTTCATAAAAAGTAATTTCTACTTTACTGGACTTGGTATACAACTGAAAATCAGGAATAAATTTAACACGAACCATATTCTGATCGCAGATTCGAACCAGTTTGTTAATAACCTCCAGATTATCAATATGAAGCGCAATATACATTTCATCGATACCTTCATTTATAATAAAATCTTCAATCGTATCAAATCCGCCTGTTATTTCTCCCGAAAATGCCGCTTCTTTTTTGTCATCAAAAAAACCGGAAAACTTATAACCGTAAGTAAGGTCTTTGGCCAGGATTTTACGCATTCGCTCGCCCGTTTCATTGGCTCCTGCAATAATAAACTTCTTAAAATTATAACCTTTGGCCCTGATTTCTTTCAGCAACTTCATCGAGATATAACGGGAAATCAGTAAGATTCCGAAAAAGAAAACATAAAAATACAATAATCTGAGTCGGGAAATATCGGCGAATTTTAGGAATACCACAAAAAGTGCGATTAAGGACGCATGAATAACCAGTTTCCTGATGGTTCGTTTAACAATAGATTCTATACGTTCTATCCTGATAATTCTGTAGGAGTCTTTGTTTAGGAGCAGACCTATCCAGATTAAATTAGCAACCAGAGAAACCGTTTTTTCTTCTTTTATAAAAAGCTCGTCTAAACTGCCAAACCGGGCCAGAGCCGAAAGGACAACCGCTGTATTTAACAAAATAACATCCCAGCATACAAACAAAAGTTTGAAATAACGGGACATTCTAAAACGGGACAGCTCTTGTAAAATTTTCATATTGGGGAACTCAGTTCAAAACTTAAACTTGCAGCTGCAAAATAACATTTTAATTATATTATTAATCTTATTTTTTTCGCAATTCTTTTAAAATTTACTTTTATCTTAACCCAAATTTAAAGCACAAACAATGTTCAGGACATTCTTATTTGTTCTTCTTTCTGTTTTTTCGGCTGAGGCGCAAATCTCAGGCTGCACAGATCCGCTTTCGAAAAACTACAATCCGGCTGCGGCAGAAAATGACGGAAGCTGTTTGTATGATAATCTAAAGCTAAAACCTCAATATACTGTAAGACTAAGTGATTCGATCAGGGAAACTTCGGGTTTAACTGCTTTTGATCATTTGCTATGGACGCATAATGACGATCATGATAAAACCCTTTACGGGCTGGATTCTTTAGGACAGATTAAAAAGAAAATCATTCTCGAACAAGCCGTAAATCATGACTGGGAAGAAATTTCGCAGGACAGCATTTATATTTACATAGGTGATTTTGGAAATAATTACAGGGGAAACAGGACAGATCTGAACATCCTGAAAATCGAAAAAAAGTCTTTTTTGGAACAAAAACCTGTGATTGAAAAAATCTCTTTCCGCTACGCTGACCAGTCTGATTTTTCGAAACAAAAACCCAATACCACCAATTTTGACTGCGAAGCTTTTATTGTCGTTAAGGACAGTATTTACCTGTTTACCAAACAATGGAAATCGTCTAAAACCGCTATTTATGTACTGCCCAATCAACCCGGAGACCATGTCGCCCAATTTAAAAATACGCTGGACACAAAAGGTTTAGTAACAGGTGCGGTTTATTCTGAAAGCTCCAAAGCTATAGTGCTCTGCGGTTATTCTAAAAAGGGCAGAACTTTTGTATATCTTTTATATGATTTTAGAAACCACGATTTTTTATCCGGAAATAAAAGGAGAATTCATTTAAAACTTCCTTTTCATCAAATTGAAGGCATTACAACAACAGACGGTCTGCATTATTTCATCAGCAATGAAGCTTTGGTACGAAAACCGGTTTTAAATATACCGCAGCAGCTGCATTATCTGGATTTGAGTACCGTGTTTGATTTTGTATCTCCATAAATAAATGGTGAATCCTGAGAGAATTTTTTCTACTGTAAAAACGATATTAAGCTGATTAAGAAATTACAAATCTCATGAAACATAAAAAAATCTGAGAATTAATATTCCCAGATTTTTCTTGGTGTCTTTTTTTGGGGATGAATATCACTACCGCTGACCCGGTCCCAAAATCTGCCGCCAACCAGCTGTTCCATATCGTAAGTATTGACTAAATAGTCCTGAATATTTCCTGTCATTTCTTCGTTCTCCATTTTAAATGTCCATAACGAAAGTTTAACTCTGTCATCTTCAGCTAATACACTCTTGACAAAAGCATGCGGAACAGGAATATCGATTCCTAATTTATCATTTGGGTCGCCAATTGTTGTTATGGCTTTGTCAAAATAAAATACGGGAGCTGTAAGGACATAGGTTTCTAAAATTTCTTTCTTATTGTTTAAAACACGAACTGCATCTTCTAAATCTTTCCATAGTTTTCTATTTAAATTTGGGGCCTGAGGTGCCATATTAGACAATAAAAATGTCTCGCTGTTCTGGATCTGTAAAATATTATTATTAGCACTGCCCGCTAAATGCCCTCTGTCGTAACCACTTCCTTTAAAAACGTTTAATCCCGCCCGAAAACGATGAGGAATCCTTACATCTGCCCTAAAGTTATCAGTCCTCTCGACTTTCGTCCCTATATACTCATTACGATTGATTATTTCAATTGCCCATTTGGCTTGTCTGAAATACCAGGAATACCCTATTGTAAAATATCTTCCAATAAGAATTTCATCACAAACAGGTGCGCCATAACGAAGCTCTGGCTGAATGTAGAAAGCATTTTCCATAATTAGTTGTTTTTAGGTTTTATATGATGGCAGTCAATTGTACTTAAATTGACAAAATTATCCCGTCCAAAAATTTTACTCTAAATCCTTTTCTTTAATCCCAACTAAAGGCATTCAAAAATAAAAATGAAAAACGAAAAAATTGCAGGTATAAATACTCATTTTCAATTGTTTAACTTTTATTTTTCGCTACTCTCTCTTATATAATCTTCTTATTTATCATTATATCTTTACGTGACAATTAATTTGTATAATCCGGCACTTTTTTAATATTAAAAAAAAGATTAGTCCTTACTTTATTACAAAAGAATATCTTTGCAAAATCTAAAATAATCAGATTGCAAAAACTACAGATTTAATTAAAAGCCGTAGTCTTTTTACAAAATACAAAAGCTTTATTGTAAGCATTTTAACAACATGAATTACTTGTCAGTCGAGAATATATCGAAATCTTTTGGAGAAAGAACTTTGTTTAAGGACATTTCTTTCGGAATCAATAAGGATCAAAAAATTGCTTTTATAGCTAAAAACGGTTCCGGAAAAACCTGTATGATGAAAATCATTAACGGAGAGGACGAACCGGATACGGGTCAGGTCGTTTTAAGAAAAGATATCCGAATGGCTTTTTTATCCCAGGATCATAACCTGCAGGATGAACTGACTATTGAGGAAAGTATTTTCGCTTCTGATAACGAAACCTTAAAAGTAATTGAAAGGTACGAAAAGGCTCTTGAAAATCCTGATGATACAGAAGCCTATCAAAAAGCTTTTGATGCCATGGACCAGTACAATGCCTGGGATTTTGAAACTCAGTACAAACAGATTCTGTTTAAACTGAAACTGGAAGATTTTAAACTAAAGGTAAAAAACCTTTCTGGAGGACAAAAGAAACGTCTTTCTCTGGCTATCATTCTGATCAACCGTCCGGATTTATTGATTCTGGACGAGCCTACCAACCATTTGGACCTTGAAATGATCGAATGGCTTGAAAGTTATTTTGCCAAAGAAAATATTACCTTGTTTATGGTAACGCACGACCGTTTCTTTCTGGAACGTGTTTGTAACGAAATTATCGAACTGGACAACGGAAAATTATATCAGTACAAAGGAAACTATTCGTATTATCTGGAGAAAAAAGAAGAGCGTATTACTTCTGAAAATGCCAGTATTGATAAAGCCAAAAACCTGTTTGTAAAAGAACTGGAATGGATGCGCCGCCAGCCAAAAGCGAGAACCACCAAGTCTAAATCCCGTCAGGACGACTTTTACGTTATTAAAGAAAAAGCACAAAGCCGACGAAAAGAAAACAAAGTCGAGCTTGAAATTAATATGGAAAGAATGGGAAGCAAAATTATCGAGCTTCATAAACTTTCTAAAAAATTCAAAGACCGTGTTATTCTGGACAACTTTAGTTTTGACTTCCAGCGCGGCGAACGAATTGGAATTATTGGTAAAAACGGAACCGGAAAATCGACCTTCTTAAACCTGCTTACCGGAACAATTCCACCAGACAGCGGACGTGTAGTAAAAGGCGACACTATAAAAGTGGGCTATTATACGCAGAGCGGGATCAACCCAAAACCGGGACAGCGTGTTATTGATGTCATTAAAGAATACGGAGAATATATTCCGCTGGCCAAAGGAAAAATCATTTCGGCTTCGCAGTTGCTGGAACGTTTCCTTTTTGATGCCAAAAAACAATACGATTATGTCGAAAAATTAAGCGGAGGAGAATTAAAACGTTTGTATTTGTGTACGGTTTTAATTCAGAACCCCAACTTTTTGATTCTCGATGAGCCTACAAATGATCTGGATATTGTAACGCTTAACGTTCTGGAAAGTTTCCTTCTGGATTATCCGGGATGTTTGTTAGTGGTTTCCCATGATCGTTATTTTATGGACAAAATTGTCGATAACCTTTTTGTATTCAAAGGAAATGGTGAAATCGAAAATTTCCCTGGCAATTATTCTGATTTCAGAGCTTATGAAGACAGTGCCGATGTTACGGTGGCAAAAGAAGAAACCAAAACGGAAAAGAAAGACTGGAAACAGAATAACACAAGCGGCAGCCTGACTTTTAACGAGCAAAAAGAATATCAGAAAATCGAACGTGAAATTAAAGATCTGGAAGCCGAAAAAGTCAAAATTGAGCAATTATTCTCGGACGGAAAAGTAGCAGACACTGAAATTGAGAAAAAAGCAAATGAACTTCAGAATATCATAAATAAAATCGAAGCCAAAGAAGAACGCTGGTTTGAGCTTTCGGCAAAACTGGAAGGATGATTTTAGTGTTCAGTCGCAGTTTTTAGTATCCAGTCCTAAAAAGTAGTATTTTTCTTTATTTGTATTTGTTTTTTCCTTATTCTTGTAAAAAAGAAAAATGGATTTTTAAGAATTAATAGCCTACAGAAAGTCTTTTGAAATTGCAATGGAGATTTTTGAAATAACAAAAAAATTCCCAAAAGATGAAACCTATTCTTTAACTGATCAGATAAGACGTTCATCAAGAAGTGTTACAGCTAATATAGCCGAAGCATACCGAAAGAGAAGATATGTAAATCACTTTATAAGTAAGCTGACAGACAGTGACGCTGAAAACTCGGAAACCAATACATGGCTGGAATTTGCTTTTGCCTGCCAGTATATAAGTCAGGAGAAATTTGAGCAGCTGAATCTTAAAAACATAGAAATTGGAAAACTGATTAATTATATGATCAATAACCCTTTTAAGTTTGGATGCCTTAAAACTGAAACAAAACAACTGTAGACTACCCTGTTTCAAAAAGAATTAACCAAAAAAACTTCAACATTATCAAGAACCAACTGAAGACTGCGACTGTGACTGAAAACTGTGACTGTGACTGAAAACTGAAAACCAATTTCACTATATTAGCGATCTTTAAAAAAAAACAAAATGAAACACCTCATCTACACTTTACTAGCCGTTACCCTTTTTATCTCTTGTTCGAAAGACAAAGACGAGTCTAAAGATTACACGGCTCAAAACGAACAGGAAATCAAAGATTATCTGGCACAAAACAATTTAACAGCACAAAGAACCGATTCTGGTTTGTATTATATCATTGAAGAAGAAGGTGAAGGCGATAAACCTCTTGCAAACTCAAATGTAACGGTAGTTTACAAAGGCTACTTCCTGAACGGAACTGTGTTTGATGAAAGCGATAAAGATATAGAGGACGAAGAAGAAAAAAAAGGCGTTTCCTTTGGTTTAAATCAGGTTATTCTGGGCTGGAAAGAAGGAATCCGTCTTTTTGCACCGGGTGGAAAAGGTAAACTTTTCGTTCCGGCGCATCTGGGTTACGGAAGTGAAGATTATAAAAGTATTCCCGGAGGATCTGTCCTTATTTTTGATGTAACCTTAAAATCCGTTAATTAAGATATTTTCTAAAACAGGAATGCTGTCTCAAATTCAATCTTACTTAAAATTTCTTTGGAATTCTAAAAACGAACATGGAGTTCACTCCCCGTTCGTTTTTAGTTTACTAACCCAATGTTTCTACGATAAGAAATCAAAACCGGAATATCAGATTCTGAAAAACTACCGAAAATCACTTTTAAACAATAAAAACTTTATTGAAGTAACTGATTTTGGTGCCGGTTCAAAGGTTTTTAAATCCAACAGGAGACAGATTTCAAAAATCGCTTCAACAGCCGGAATTTCCCCAAAACGGGCAGAACTATTGTTTCGTGTTACGAACTATTTTCAACCCGAGAATATTCTCGAAATTGGCACCTCTCTTGGTCTAGCCACCTCTGCCCTTGCTTTAGGAAACCAAAAAGCAAAAGTGGCCACAATAGAAGGCTGTCCGCAGACGGCCGGAACTGCCCAAAATGAGTTAGAAAAATTTAACTGTAACAATATCGAAAGTATAATTTCAGAATTCGAATCTTTTCTAATTGCAGAAAACCTGCAGTCTTCGATTTACGATTTAATATACTTTGACGGCAATCATTCTAAAAAAGCTACTTTAACCTATTTTGAAACACTCCTGCCAACCATAAACAACGATTCAGTCTGGATTTTTGATGACATTCACTGGTCTCCGGAAATGGAAGAAGCCTGGGAAATAATCAAAAACCATCCTAAAGTAAAAGTCACTATCGATACTTTTCAGTGGGGATTTGTTTTCTTTAGATACGAGCAGGAAAAAGAACATTTTGTGATCAGAGCTTAACTATTTTTAACCAATAAAATCATTCTTTTTTATATTTTTGAAAATACAACTCTTAACTCTAAAAATGAAAGCCAATGATTTTCAAGATTAAAAAAAATCCATTAACTGAAGTAACGACAAAAAGATTCCATTTCATAATACTTGTTTCGTTTTTTACAACACTTACAACATATGGTCAGTTTGTAACACAAACCGGAGTGGATGATTTGAATGCACTTCCAAGTGATTTAGCAATCTATATGCCTCACACACTCAACAGTCCTTCAGCTTATGGTACAGTACTGGGACTCAGACATTGGGGTGGTGCTGGTGGATCTGATTGGAGAACTCAACTCGCTTTTGCGACTGAGAATGAATTTTACTATCGCCAATCAACCAATAATGCAGGAACAGTGTGGACACAATGGAATAAAGTCTATCATTCCGGCAATCTAAATAACAATACTACTGATTTTAATGCCAGGAATATAACAGCAAAAGAGCTGTCAATATTTAGCAATGAAAGCGTTAATGGATGGGGAGTTTCGCATCTCTACTGGCAGGGGCATTCTTTAGTTATGGGATCTCCAAAAGGAGCTTATGCTCATAATAGTTTAATACTAAGACCAGGTGGAGCTGCCAATGGTTTTTTGGATAATACCTTTCAAATTGATGTCGCCAATGGAATAGATAATTATGACACCCGCATACGTCTTTCTGGTTCAGGTATTTCGTATATAAACTCCGGTAATGTGGGAATAGGAACAAAGAATCCTCAAAACAAATTAGATGTTAATGGAACTGTTCATTCTAAAGAAGTAAAAGTTGACATGGAAAATTGGTCTGACTTTGTTTTCAAAAAAAATTACAATTTGCCAACTCTCACAGAAGTTGAAAAACATATAAATGAAAATGGTCATTTAGAAAACATTCCAAGCGAAAAAGAAGTACTGAAAAACGGAATAAATTTAGGTGAAATGGACGCCAAGCTTCTTCAAAAAATTGAAGAATTAACCTTGTATGTTATAGATTTGAATAAAAAGATTGAAGAGCAAAACAAAGAACTCGCTTTAATGAAAAAAAAAATAGAGAATAATAACTAAATCTCATAAAAAGACAATCTGCAGCAGATTGTCTTTTTTATTTTTACAAGTATATATAATTCAGTTCCGCCCGGCAAAGTCTTCTCCATCATAAAAAAACTATAGTCAGGCTGCGCAATCCCGAAAGTTTTCAGGATTGCGCAGCTTTTCATAAGGAACTCTTCGCAGAGCAGGGTTTATTACCACTTTGAAACACTACCTGCTTTTTTCTAAGTAATCATTTGCCATTTTTTTTGTTTTATCATCTAAAACTTTTTTATCATTTGTTAGAATATCATATACATCAAAGGAAGCTCTTTTATAATTATATTTATTAGACATAATTAATGAATAATAAAGTAACCCTGTAACTTTTTGTCCCCCAATATAATAAATCCCTTTTAATTCATTATATGCTAACGTATCACCATCTAATAGGATTCGATTGTCTAAACTATCCATTAATTTTTGATTAAACAATTTTTCTCTAAAAACAGTTCCAGAGTTTTCAGATGTAACATTAGCTTTGGCTTCTTCATTTTTGTTACATGCAAAAGCCAGCGTTAATATCACAACAATGATTATAATATTTAATTTCATCTTTTTATTAGATTAAAATTTTGTTTTATAAATTTCACGATTATTCTTACATGATGCCAAATCTCCATCTCTAAGAAGTGTTCTTAAAATAACTTAAACAAGCTTCGCAATCCTGAAAGTTTTCGGGACTGACTTTTCGCCTTTCAAACAAATGTAATTAAAAACGTTCACCTCATAATTAAAACTTAATTTAAAAGGAATGAGCCCGATACAATATCGAGCTCATTATTATCAAATTTAATTATAAATTGGTCCAAAATTTTGGGTGCAGTCTAGAGACATTTGCGCAGCTTTTCATAAGGAACTCTTCGCAGAGCGGGGCATTGTCTTGCTTAAGTATTCAATATTTTAAGTATCAGCAAAACTAAGCCTAATATAAAAATAATATACCACCTTTTTTTAAAGTTGCCAAAAAGTTCATTGTTACTAGAAAATTTTATTATAATACCTGCTAAAATTAAACCTAAAGGCGCTAAATAATTATTAAATTCTTGAAAATTCATTTTTAACTAATTAAGAATTGATTTAAAAAAATATATTATAGAAAAAATAGCTGTCCCTAAAATAATGACCCAATGCTGTACTTTATTTAGGCGTGTACCTTCTTTTGAAGGTAATTCATTTTTATTATTCTTAAGCCAAAAAACGTGAAATTTATAAACAACAAACGAAAAAATGGCCAAAGTTACACTAATAAGCATATTATATTTCATAAAATTCATAATTATTTAGCAATTTTTTTAACGGTATCACTTGAAGTATTTTTTACAGTTTCTTTAGAAGCTTTGAGAAACTCTTTTGTTGAATTTGCCAAAGTTGGATTAGGAATTGGGAATAGTGAACCGACAAGAGCACTTGTAACTTGGCCTGCAACTTCAACAGCTGAATCGTGAAGAGCAGCCTCTCCCTCACCAGTAAGTGCTTTTGTTGCAATTTCAATTGTTTTACCTGCTAAGGTAATATATCCCCCAATTTCTGCAACTTGTAAGCCTGGTGCTGCACCAATTCCATCGAATGGAGCACCTGCTGCTGCTGCTGCTAGACCAGTTGTAGTCGTATTATCACCAATCTTTTGTATTTTTTTTGAGAATCCAATAATTTGATTTTTGTTTCCACTCACTAGTTGTTGCCCCTTTTCTAAAGTCTCTCCAAATTTTAATACTGCGAATTTTCCAATATCAGTATTACCTGTCTTTGGATTATATGATTCCTGCCATGCATTTTTCTCTTTAGCAGGAGGATCAATAATATCATTAGGAGCCATTCCATCTGGATCAATAAAACGAATAGGATTATCGAAAGCATAATTAAATAGACTATGTCTTCTCATTTTCTCCGCAAGCGGGTCAATATTTATCCAGCGACCAATGGCAGGGTCATAATTACGTGCACCATAGTCGTAGAAGTTAAGCCCCAGCTCGTCTTGAAGCTCCTTGCCATTGTACTTATACTTATAAGGGTTTGTGACTGTTTTTGCAAGTTTTTACCTGTTAAATACAATGATTTTAAGAACATGATTTTGCAGGATAAA